>JBCCVY010000300.1:0-4542 GCA_039194725.1 Pseudomonadota bacterium | reverse complement strand
TTCTGAAACTTTGTGTCGGTGTGAACGACATTCCCCAACTTGCCGAATGGCAGGAGATGCGCATGCGTACGGTGGGGAAAATCTGGCATATCACCCGGATGATGCCCAAGCGGGCGGACGAGATCATCGCCGGCGGGTCGCTGTACTGGGTCATCAGGGGCATGGTTTCGGTGCGCCAGCGCATTGTTGAAATCGAACAGTTTCAGGACGATGAAGGCATATCGCGGTGCAAATTCATCTTTGATCCGGACCTGGTCCCGGTGCGGCCGCAGCCGCGACGACCGTTTCAGGGCTGGCGGTATCTAAAAGACGAAGATGCTCCGCTTGATCTGCCGGCAGGTGCCGCGACAAACGACATGCCGGAAAAAATGCGCCATGAACTGGCAGAACTTGGATTGCTGTAGGCGCGTTGTCAGACGGCGATATTGTCGATGAGGCGGGTCTTGCCCAGCCAAGATGCCGCCAGTATCCGCAACTCGGTTTCGGTTTTCGTTTTTACAGGAGCCAGGGTCTCAGCGACACGGACTTCCAGATAATCTGTCTTGAAGCCGGCCTGTTTCAGGCGTTTCTTGCCGGCTGCGCACGACCGCGCAATGTTTTTGCCAGCCCGGACATCGGCAGCAACGTCCTGCAGTGTTTGATGCAGCACCGGCGCGGTGGCCCGCTCTTCATCGGACAGATACTCATTGCGTGACGACAGAGCCAGGCCGTCGGCAGCGCGCACCGTCGGAACGCCGATCACGCCGGTGGGGATCGACAGGTCACGTGCCATCCTGGTGACAACCTTCAACTGCTGAAAATCCTTTTCACCGAACATGGCATAATCACAGCCCGCCGAGATAAACAGCTTGGCCACAACGGTAGCCACGCCATCGAAAAACTGCGGTCGGTACCTGTCTTCGAGATCCGCCTTTGCCGGTCCTGCCAGGGAAATCGAAGTGCAAAACTCTTCCGGATACATTTCCAGCAATGCCGGTGCGTAGACCAGGTGTGCGCCGGCTGCGCGCAGTTTCGCGACATCCGCCTTCTCGGTCCTGGGATAGGCATCCAGGTCTTCGCCCGGGGCAAACTGCTGCGGGTTGACGAATATGGTGACCACGACACGATCCGCGGTGCGCAAGCCCATTTCCACCAGACGCAAATGCCCGTCGTGCAGTGCGCCCATTGTGGGAACCAGCGCGGTTCGCATGTCCTGGCGCCGCCACTGAGAGACCTGCGCTCTCAGGGCTTCAACAGTTCGAACTGTTTTGAGTTTGTCCGGCATCTGTCAGGAATCAACTTGTTTCGTCGCGCCAAAGCCTATCATTTTTTTGGCGCTGTCCGTACCTGCGTGAGGGGCAGGGGCGTGCCATCCTTTACCTCTTCCATGACGAAATACGAATGCGTCCCTTGAACCATCGGCAGTGATCCTATCTCGCCGCCCAGCAGCTTTCTGTACTCACTCATCCCTGCCACCCTGGCTTTCAGCAAGTAGTCGAAATCGCCGCCAACCATATGACATTCCAGCACATTCGCTACCCGTCCAATGGCCGCATTGAACGATCGAAGGGTCGCTTCGTCAGTTTCTTTCAATGTCACCTGGACAAACACCAGAAGCTCCAGGCCGATGGCTTCGGGCTCGACGACTGCCTTGTAACCGGAAATGTATCCGCCCATCTCCAGTTTGCGCAGCCGCTGCGCGCACGGCGTGGAAGATAAATTGATCTGGCGCGCCAGATCGCTGACACTGATGCGGCCATCAGATTGCAACACGTCCAGTATCTTAAGGTCATGCATATCGAGCGGCATTGTCGAAAATCTCACATTTTGCAGGGAAAAACACCATATAAATGGCAAATATAAGTGAATAACACCACACAGGATCAATTACATAGCCAGAAAATGTTTGCAAGAAGGACCATGCGTCATGACCGCTTCACCGCTTCCATCAATGGACAAGTTATCCAGCAAGTTGTTCGCTGACGAAACCGCGCTGGTTCGCAGACTGGCCGCGCAGGCCGAACTGGATGGCGACGCGGCTGATGAGACGCAAAAACTGGCCCGGGAACTCGTTGCCGCCGTCCGCAAAGGCAGGAAGCAGAAGGGGGGCGTTGACGAGTTCATGCAGGAGTATTCGCTCTCAAGCGAGGAAGGCGTGGTTCTGATGTGCCTGGCAGAAGCACTGCTGCGCATACCTGACGATCATACGGCCGACAAGCTGATTGCCGACAAGATCGGCGGGCGGGACTGGTACAAGCACGTCGGAGCTTCGGATTCGTTGTTCGTCAATGCATCCACATGGGGACTGATGCTGACTGGCAAATTCGTCGGCCTGGGCGGCGAGGCGACCAGCGATCCGTCCACCTATTTCTCAAAAATCGTCAAGCGGTCCGGCGAACCCATTGTTCGCCAGGCCATGCGCCATGCCATGCGCATCATGGGCAAGCAGTTCGTGCTCGGGCGCACCATTGCCGAAGCGCTTGATGTGTCGTCACCATTCAATGAGCATGGCTACCGGTTTTCATATGACATGCTCGGCGAAGCGGCCCGCACCATGACGGATGCCAAGCGCTACTGGCAGTCCTACAGTGACGCCATCAGCGCCATCGCCGGCAGTGAGAAGTCCGCAGCCAAACGCCCCATACACGAGTTGCCTTCGATTTCAGTCAAGCTGTCCGCACTGCATCCGCGCTATGAGGCACGCACCGAACAACGGGTGATGGACGAGCTTTACCCGCAGATCCGGAAACTGTGTGTACAGGCCCGGGACGGCGGCATTGCCTTGACCATTGATGCAGAAGAGGTCGACCGCCTTGAGTTGTCGTTCAGGATTTTCGGCCGGTTGGCCCATGATCCGGCATTGAAAGACTGGAACGGTCTGGGCCTGGCCGTCCAGGCATACTCACGCCGTGCCATGCCCGCCCTTGAATGGTTGGCCGAACTGGCGGAAGCAACCGGTCGGCGATTGCCGGTCCGACTGGTCAAAGGCGCCTACTGGGATACTGAAATAAAGCTTGCGCAAATTGCCGGGTTCAAAGACTTTCCGCTGTTCACACGCAAGGTTTCCACCGACGTTTCCTATCTGGCGTGTGCACGTTATCTGCTGCGCCGGCGTGACGTTTTCTATCCGCAGTTTGCCACCCATAACGCGCACACGGTTGCCGCCGTTTCAGTTATGGCGGGCAATGACCGTGAATTCGAATTCCAGCGCCTGCACGGCATGGGGCAGGCCCTGTACGATGCCGTGACCGCCGATGACGGCATCGCCCAGCCATGCCGGATATACGCACCGGTTGGCAGTCATGAGGACCTGCTGGCCTATCTGGTTAGGCGGTTGTTGGAAAATGGTGCCAACACCTCGTTCGTCAACCGGTTGGCGGACGATGAAGCGCCGGTGGACGACATTGTCGAAGACCCTGTCGCGGTGGTTCGCCGGCTCGATACGTTGCCACATCCGCGCATCGCGCCGCCCGGCGACATATTCGCGCCACGCCGGAACTCAGCCGGAACACCCCTGTGGGATGACGCCACACGGACACCCTTGCTGGCGGAAATAGAACAATCCCTCAAAACCCAGGTAAAGGCATCAGCAATAGTGCCGGGGAATGTGCCCGGTGAGGCGCTGCGCGAAATTGCATCGCCACATGACCGCTCGGTGATCGTGGGACAGGTGTCGGACGCTTCAGATGCACAGGTTGACGCTGCCATGAAGCAGGCATCCGGCGCACAGGAGGCCTGGGACGCACTTGGCGGCGACTATCGTGCCAAGTGTCTTGAGAAGGCAGCTGACCTTTACGAGGCGAACGCAGCCCGGCTTTTTGCCTTGCTGATCCGCGAGGCGGGCAAGACACTCGACAATGCCCAGGCTGATCTCAGGGAAGCGGTTGATTTCCTGAGGTATTATGCAAGCGAGGCCCGGGCCAATTTCGGCAAACCAGATGACTTGCCGGGCCCGACCGGCGAAACAAATCAGATGTTCCTGCGCGGCCGCGGGGTGTTTGCCTGCATTGCTCCGTGGAATTTTCCGCTGGCCATCTTTACCGGCCAGATGTGCGCCGCTCTTGCAGCCGGCAATTCGGTCATGGCCAAACCCGCTGAACAGACCCCGCTGATCGCATTTGAGGCAGTCAAGCTTCTGCATCAGGCCGGCGTGCCCGAGGATGTGCTGTCTCTGCTGCCGGGCGACGGTGCGCGTATTGGCGCGCAATTGTTGCGCCACGTCGGCCTTGGTGGGGTTGCGTTCACCGGCTCGACCCAGACCGCTCATATCATAAACCGGAGCCTGGCCGCGCGCACCGGTCCAATCCTGCCGCTCATTGCCGAGACTGGTGGCATGAACGCGATGATTGTCGATTCGTCCGCCCTGCCGGAGCAGGCCGTCCGTGACTTGGTTCTGTCGGCCTTCGATTCCGCCGGTCAGCGTTGTTCCGCAGCCCGACTTCTGTTCGTGCAGGAAGATGCCGCGAAGCGGACAATTGACATGTTGTGCGGTGCCGTTAGCGAGTTGAAAGTCGGCGATCCGCTTGACTATTCGACCGATGTCGGCCCGGTCATCGACGAAGA
>JBCCVY010000299.1:0-4558 GCA_039194725.1 Pseudomonadota bacterium | reverse complement strand
GCGGTCCCGACAGATGGAGCCGCTGGCGCCCGAATGTGGCAATGTGCCAGCACGAAGACCTGATCGTCAGCCGGCTTGAGCTGTTCTACAGTTCACGTCACAAGCGACTGGCGCGGGCGGTTGTCAAGGACATCGCGCAGATCTCGCCGGAGACCGAGGTCAACCTGGTGCCGATGGAACTGCGCGACCCCTGGGATTTCGGATCAGTGTACGAAGCACTGTATGATTTCAGCCGCAACTACGCCTTTGCACCTGATGACGAGGATTACCTGATCCAGATCACAACCGGCACCCACGTTGCCCAGATATGCCTGTTCCTGTTGACCGAGGCGCGCTACCTGCCCGGACGCCTGTTGCAGATTTCGCCTCCCAAGCGCTGGCGCGAAGGCGCTCCGGGCGATTATTCGATCATCGATCTCGACCTGTCGCGCTATGACCGGATCGCCACCCGCTTCAGCGCCGAGCGAGACGAGGCGACTTCATTTCTGAAGGCCGGTATCGAAACCCGTAACTCCGCCTTCAACGAGATGATCGAGCGGATAGAGATGGTGGCGGTGCGCTCACCTGCCCCGATTCTGCTCACCGGGCCGACCGGCGCCGGCAAGACCCAATTGGCGCGGCGCATTTATGAGCTTAAACGCAGCCGTCACTTGGTCGAGGGCGAGTTTGTGGAGGTAAATTGTGCGACACTGAGGGGTGACCAGGCCATGTCCGCCTTGTTCGGGCACGTGAAGGGTGCGTTCACCGGCGCCCAGACGGCGCGTGCCGGCCTGCTCAAATCCGCCGACAAGGGCATGCTGTTTCTGGACGAGATCGGTGAACTGGGCCTGGACGAGCAGGCCATGATGCTGCGCGCCATGGAAGAAGGACGTTTCCTGCCCATCGGAGCCGACCGGGAAGAGAGCAGCCGGTTCGTGCTGATTGCAGGCACCAATCGGGATCTTACTGCCCATGTCGCCAAGGGCAAATTCCGCGAAGACCTGCTGGCCAGGCTTGACCTGTGGACGTTCCGTCTGCCGGGGCTCAAGGACAGAATTGAGGACATTGCCCCGAACCTGGGCTTTGAACTCAACAGATATGCTGAACGAACCGGTGAGCGGGTGACCTTCAACAAGGAAGCTGAAACCCGGTTCCTCAGCTTCGCCGCAAGCGCAGAGGCATCATGGAGTGGAAATTTCCGGGATCTGAGTGCCGCGGTCACCCGCATGGCCACGTTTGCGCCGGCCGGCCGCATAACCGTTGCCGACGTCGAGCGGGAACTGCAGACCCTCACAGGCAGATGGCAGAAACCAGCAGCCCGCAACGGCGGCGACCTGTTGCGGGCGGTCCTGAGCCCGGAGCAGCTTGACGACCTCGACCTGTTCGACGAGGCCCAGCTTGTCCAGGTGCTGGAAGTGTGCAGGACGTCCGTCTCCCTCAGTGACGCCGGTCGCAAGCTGTATCAGGCATCGCGGCGCAAGCGGGCCAGCACCAATGACAGCGACCGCTTGCGCAAGTACCTGGGCAAGTTCGGGCTGGACTGGAGAACCGTTTCGGCGTGCCGCCCGGCACCCTGATGTTCGTCAGTCCCCATTCAATTCAGGATCTTCGAGGTCGGTCTGAATCCACTTGTCGCTGACATGAATGTCCGTGGTTTCAAGCAATCCGGGGCCTAGATTTTCGTATTTGTGAGGAACATCAGCGGGACCAAGCAACACGTCGCCGGCCTGTGCCTCGACCTTCTTGTCACCGATGGTGAACAGGGCCCTGCCGACGCGGACTATGAATATCTCGTCGTAGGGATGAACATGCCACTTGGGGCCGACACCGGTTTTTTCGGTGGCGTAGAAAAGCACCGTTACACCGGTGCCGAGGTCCCTGCCCTCCAGCACGCCGTTCCACAGGCGATCATCCGATGCCCAGTCGTTGCGCTTCAGATGTACGGGCTTTCGGTTCATGCCACTGCTCCTTTTGGATTCTTGCTGATGTGGGGAGCGACAGGCGCTGGCACAAGACGGGTCGAAACGGCCGGTTCCCGAGGATTTCCCGCAGGAACCGGATCCGATTTATCGCTTGCCGGGCTCGAGAGCCGCAGCAGACATGGCCGGCCGCACCAGGTTGATGAACTCGGCCCGGTAACCGAAGCGGTCCTCGCCATCGGCCGACTGCGCCAGCGACACCACGTCGTCATAGGAGAATTTGCCGGTATAACGGCCGCCACGCAGCACCTGGAATGCCGCCATATCGCCACTTGCGGCCTGCACGGCCATCTCGCTGTCACTGGTGTTCATTCGCATGTTCTGTCATTGGACGCATGACAACAGCACTTCCTTGGCGGCAACAGAAACTTTTTTATGTGCCTTAAAACGCGAAAACGGCTGCCGGAAAATTTTCCAGCAGCCGCGTGTGGCTTTTCGATGTTGTGTCCTTACGACCCCGCCTAGCTGTCGTCGGTTACCGCCTTGGGCAGGTCGTCCGCCTGGCCCCACTCTGACCAGGACCGGTGATAGGTGCGTACCTTCGGGTGACCAATCAGACGCAGGGCAAAGTAACTGTGTGACGAGGCCAGGCCGTTCTGGCAATGCACCACCACGTTGCTGGCATCGGTCACGCCATGGGCAGCAAAGTGAGCCTGCAATTCAGCGCCGGATTTCATGGTGCCGTCAGCTGCCAGGTTGCCCTTCCAGGGAATGCTGAGCGCCCACGGAATGTGGCCCTTGTCGAAGGCCTGTTTCAGACGCACGTCGATAACAACCGTTTCTGGATCCTGCTTGCGCTGCATGATCCAGTCGGCGCTTGCGTAACGCCGGGGAGTTATTGCCGCTGAGTAGCGTGACTTGACCGGCGGTCTTGCGCTGCCCTTTTGCAGGCTGAAACCAGCCCGTTTCCAAGCTGACAGCCCGCCATCGAGAATACGGACATTGCGCAGCCCGTGATACTCCAGTAGCCAGAACATGCGCGCGGCGTGAAATCCGCTTTTGTCGTCATACAGCACCACATTGCTGTCAGCGCCGATGCCGCGGCTGCCGAGGATCTGCGTGATTGCTGCAACGGGCAACAGTGCGCCCTCGACCGGTGAGTTCGGGTCCACCACTGCATTGGGATCCAGTTGGTGCGCGCCTGCAATGTGACCGGCTTTGAATTCGCCTGCCGGGCGAACATCCACGACAATGAGTGAACCTGCTTGCTTGCCCAGTTCGTCGCGCAGCGCGTCAGCTGAGACAATCAGGTTTGAATTGGCGTAACCCGAGGCACTTGCCGGAACCGCAAACAGGGCGGACAGGCACATGGCAATCGCAACGGCCAAGACGGACATAGGTTTCTCCAACATGAGTTCAGCCTTTCTCAGCAACGTTCAGACTTTGTTCACGCCCGGTTGTGGGACGTAACGGATGTAGGGTTTTGGCGCGCGCCAGCCGTCCGGGAACAGGGCCTTCGCAGCGTCATCGTCCAGCGACGGAAGAACGATCACATCGTCACCGCTGTGCCAGTTGGCAGGTGTCGCAACCTTGTGGTTGGCCGTCATCTGCAACGAGTCGACAACCCGCAGTATTTCGGCGAAATTGCGCCCTGTGCTCATCGGGTAGGCGATGGTTGTCTTGATCGTCTTGTCCGGCGCGATGACGAAGACGCTGCGCACGGTCTGGTTGTCAGCGGCGGTCCGAAACGCTGTTCCTCCAGCTGATCCCTCGGCATCCTCAGGCAACATGCCGTAGAGCTTGGAAACCGCCAGATCGGTATCGGCAATCAACGGGTAGTTGGGGGCATGGCCGGTCACTTCGGCAATGTCGTCAGACCAGGCACGATGGCGATCAATCGAATCTGCACTGATGCCGATCACCTTGACACCGCGGCGTTCAAACTCCGGCATCAGATGGGCCATGGTCCCCAGTTCCGTCGTGCAGACAGGCGTGAAATCCTTGGGATGGGAGAAAAGAACGCACCAGTTGTCGCCGATCCAGTCATGGAAGCGGATCGGACCTTCGGTTGTTTCTGCGTTGAAATCGGGAGCGACTTCTCCAATAGATTTGGGCATCGGTTTATCCTTCATTTTCGACAAGATTCATTTGTTCGGGACGAGCTTCCGGCACCGCCGCTATGACATTGACGGCAGGAGGATGCCTTGACCTCGGTGGGCTGCTTATAGTCAGCGCGCTGACGAAGAACCTGAAGGAAACCTGCAAAATTTCTGAAAATCGATTGGCCGGGCAGAAAGTGCCGCATTTTTTGCAATGCACGGTCCCGACACAAATCGATCAGCCATCCTGATTGGCAACGCACAGCAATGGTCGACAAGCGCCAGAACAGCAATCGGGCAGATACCGAACGCGTCGGTTATGCGAGTTGGGTTGACGCTGCGGCCTAGTGCTGTGGCAGGCCGAGTTCGCCCAGAATTCTCAGATATTCCGGCTCTCGCGTGGAACACCCTTGTGGAAGTCCGGCGCGCAGACGCTCGATGGTCAGGCCGGGATTGCTGGCCAACAGCTTGTTGAGCGCGCCCAGTGCGCGTTCTCTCTGGCCTAGCTTTGCATAGTAGGCAGCAAGAGTGCGATATGCCCACGTCACTCCGGGGTTGCTG
>JBCCVY010000298.1:0-4580 GCA_039194725.1 Pseudomonadota bacterium | reverse complement strand
GTGTCGGCTGCAATGGAGGCGGCGGAAACAGCAATCGCGGAAATCCCGCCGCAGAACCCGGTCAAACTGTCGATTTCCCAGGCGCGAGACCTCGGTCACGAGGCCGTGGACCTAGATCGCATCGCCCGCTGCCATCCTCATCGCCTCGACGACGAGGACAGCATGTCGTGGATTGAAGCGACCAATCTGGTATCGGGGGACCGGTTTCTAGTCCCCTGGAGCCTGGTCGGCCTCGATCACAGGGTCAATCCACCGAATTTCAACAACGCCTTCTATGTCACATCAGACGGCCTGGCGTCCGGCAACAGCCGCAACGAGGCCATATTTCATGGCATCTGCGAGCTCGTTGAACGTGACGCGCTGGCATCATGGCAGTTTGCCGGAGACGAAGAAATCAGGCGATCCCGGTTAACGGTAACTGGAGACGAAGACCCGCGTCTGCCGGTGATTCTGGAAGCCATCGCTGCATCAAATACATCTTTGCAAGTTTATGAGATGCGCACCGACACCGGCATACCGTGCGTCATGGCTATTCTCGGCGCCACACACGGCCAGGGCAAGGCATCTTCATCCGCAAGCTGTGGTGGCTGCGGATGTCATCCGTCATATGGCCATGCGCTGGTGAAAGCCATAACCGAAGCTGCCCAGGCCCGGCTGGCGCTGGTGGCCGGTGCGCGCGACGACTTCTGTTCAAAGCACTATGAGCCGGCCGACGCAATCAGGCTGCCGGCGGCCGGCCCCGCAAAGCGACCATCTCTCAACAGGATTTCCTGCACGGCTTCCAGCCGGACCCGCGAGGGCAAACACGACATCGAGGCCAGTGTCGCCGATGTGACACGGAAACTGGCGGCAGTCGGCATTGACCAGCTGTTTGCCATCGACCTGCCGGCTGAGCGGTTCGGGATCAGCGCCATACGTGTCATTGCCACCGAATTGCAGGTGCCGCTTCAGGGCGAACGTGTCCAGGTCACACCTCGCGGGCTACGCAACCTCAAGGCGGCAGCGGCATGAAGATTCTGTTTACCGGTCCAACCCTTGCCAGTCAGCTTGCCAATATCAAGGAGCGCTGTCCGGACATCGTGGTCCGCGGTCCGGCGGCCTGGGGAGATGTAGCCCAGGCGGTTCGCGAAGGCGCGACCAGGATTGGTATTGTCGATGGATACTTCGAACAGACCAGGTCTGTCTGGCACAAGGAGATCATTTTTGCTCTTTCAAGCGGCGCCAAAGTCGCCGGCGCGGCGAGCCTCGGCGCATTGCGCGCGGCCGAGTGCCAGCCGTTCGGCATGGTCCCGATCGGCTCCATTGCACATGACTACATTTCCGGGGCGTTGTTCGATGACTCCGATGTTGCACTGGTCCACGGCCCGGCCGAACTCAACTATTTGGCGTTGTCGGAACCGCGCGTGAACGTCATTGCAACGCTCAATGCGATGATGAAGGACAATCTGATCTCCGAGACGGAGTGGAAAAACGCCAAAGCTGTTGCCGACCGGATGTTTTATGCCGAGCTCAGCCTGCGCTCTGTGTTTGCAAACATGCAGATCATGAATGCAAACCGCATCGAGCGAATGATCAAACTTGCCAAGGCTAGATATGTGGACGCCAAACAGATGGACGCGCTGGAACTGGTTGACTGGCTGCAATCTGACATGGACGAGCCCGTGGCACCGGCAAAACCATGGACCTTTAACCAAACATCACAATGGATAGAGATGTGCGAGGATTTGGACGCAAAAAACCAATGAAACTATCAGGCTCAACGGTTCCCGGGATTGGCCAGTTGCCATGCACGGGACCAGCGGCTGCCAATATACGGGGGTATGAGAGATGACGGCACCAACAGCCACAACCAGAATTGCAAACCTGTTGAGCGAACTTTCACAGGTCAACGGCAGCTCGGGCAAATCATTGATGACAATCGGAGAGGTGTCAAAAAACCTGGACATGACACCACGCACCATTCGTTTCTACGAGCAGTCGGGCATCATTAGCCCGCATAGAAGCGGCCGGTTTCGCCTGTTCAGCTACAAGGACATTTGCTCCCTGCGATTGTCAAAGCAGTTGCGGTCGCTAGGCATGGAAGTCAAGGACATCGCGCGGCTTGTTCAGACAGCTTCGGAGGGTGGAGACGACATCGACTACAACGAACTTCTGCTGAAAACGTTGAGCACACGCCTGGAATCCCTTGGGGCGGAACTGCGCGCTGCCGAGGAGCGCTTCGCCAGTTGCAAGCAGGCGCTGAACGAACTGGCCGGCAATGTCGCAGCGGAATAGCGTTCCTGGGAGCGGATCGCTTTCGCCGTGATCGAGCGACTGCATGGGACATTCGAACCGATGTTGGCCTAGTGTGAAGGATTGGCGTAGCCGCCGCCCTGCAAAATCCGCACAACCGGGAAGACAAGCCGGCTGAGTGCGTGATTTTCCGATTGGTTGAGACTGCCGCTGATAAGGACGCCCTCCTCAAGCCACAGGAATGAGAACGCGTTGTGGATGCCGGTATGTCCGACAAGCGTCATGCCGGGACCCGCCTTGGTCTTGTATAGACCGAGCCCATATTCAATGTCATTCCCCAGGTCGGTCTCGATCCACTTCTGCATTTCCACCAGGCTTTCTGATGAGACAAGTTTGCCGTTGAACAGGCCGCGCAGCAGTCTCAGTTGATCGTCAAGGGTGCTGTAGACGCCGCCGCCCGACCAGTCTGCGCTTTGCATCCTGTTGTCGGTAACGTCCAGATCACCCTCGTACGAATGGGTCGGCTCAGCGCAGCCCCGGGGCACAGGTTCCTGAAAGAACATCCAGCTGCAATTCATTCGCAGCGGCTTGAAAATCTCCGCCCGCAGCTGTTCGTGCAGTTGGCGGCCTGCCAGCTGCTCAAGCACAAGGCCGACAATGACATAGTTGGTGTCCGAGTACTTGAAACATGACCGGGGTGCGCACGCAGGCGGTTGCCGGCTCGCCCAGTCGATCAGCTCGGTCGGGCTCCAGTTCTTGTCCTTTGCTCTGTGCCACAGAGACAGGAACCCATCGCTCTGCCAGTAGTCGGGAAGACCGGATCGGTGCGCAAGCAGATCGCGCAGGGTCGATGACTGCAGGTTGCCGCGAAATTCCGGATGGCTGGCATGCGTCAGCAACCAGCGATTGCCGCCGACCAGATCGGAGATCGGCGTGTCAAGATCGAGCAAGCCGCGCTCTGCGTAGACGAAGGTGAGTGCCGCCACCATCATCTTAGTTATGCTGGCCACACCGAATGGCGTGTTGAGGAACACCGGAGCGTTGTCGGACTGGCTGTGCGTTCCGACAACAAGTGCAGCAGCAACGTGATCCGCATCGTCGTCGGCATGCAGCCTGGATATCGCAAGCAATGCGGCGCCGGGATGGGGTTTTGTATGAGAGACGGCATGGTCGAGCACATGCTGCAACTGGTGCTGCAGATGGGGGCCGGCAGTCTCGGCAATGGTCTTCGCCAAACGTTCCTGGCTGGGCGTCGCGCTGGCCGGCGAAGACAGCCCGGCAATCGCCATCGCAATTCCCACGCCTAGCAACACCCGCCGGATATTCGTTTCAAATTGAGACACTTGAACTGGCACTTAAACTGCGTTCGGACACATGCGACATCACAAGCAAGCCAGGTGCCAGGCCCGCTGCGCCATCATGTCAAATCGCCATTCCGCATACGGCGTGATAGCTGGTAGCCGGGAAAAGGACACGATGCAGCGACCCAGCAACACAAACCGCAAGGCGCTCGACACGATCACACGCATGCTGTGTGTGTTCGCACTGCTTTTGGTCAGTTTTGCCCACAGCGTTCCAGCGGCATCGCCGCAAGCAGCCTCAACCCAGACCAGTGTTGACCTGTCCGCCTATGCCCTGCCAGACGGCACGCTGCCGGTTATCTGCCATTCACCATCGCGAACCGATGACGGCGGCGGTATCGTTTTCTTCAGTGAATGTGAGTTTTGCCGGCTGGCCAGCGCAGCAGTCCTGCCGGCATCTGATCCTGTATGGTTGCGGCCGTGTGCTGCGGCTGGCGTCCCCATGCCGGCGGTGCATGGTCCGGCAATCTTGCCGGTTCATTACGCCGGCACGCCAACGCGCGGGCCACCGCGCGTCTAGGCTGCAGCTCCGGCCGAGAAAACCCGGCACTGCCCGGTCACATCTTGCCTCGATGCTGAGAGCAGCAGCTGCTCTTGACCTTCCACCACACGAAACAAACACACCGAGCCGTTGCAGCAGGACCATCCGCGCACGGCAATGGAGACGACAATGCAGACGAATTCTATGTCCCTGGCGCTCGCAGTCAGCGTCATCACCGCAACTGGCGCCCTCGCGCACACAAAACTGGACTCCGCGCATGCCCTAGTCGGCAGTCATCATGAATCCGCGACGCACGCTGCCATATTGCCGGACCCGCAGCCAACATCCGCAGCCGACACGGTCATTCTGGCTGCATCGTCTGGTGACAGCGCTGACCATTCATCGATGAACCTACCGAGCTACACAGTTGGAGATCTGGTGATCTCCAATGTTCGCGCCGGTGCCACCGTCCCAAAGGCACCTGTCGCAGGCGGTTACATGATGAT
>JBCCVY010000297.1:0-4583 GCA_039194725.1 Pseudomonadota bacterium | reverse complement strand
GACCAAGGTCATGACGCTGTACATGATGTTCCAGGAGATAGAAGCCGGGCGCATGAGCTTTTCCACGCGCATGAAGGTGTCGAAGCATGCAGCGGCCCAGCAGCCATCAAAGCTTGGTCTGAAGGTTGGCTCAACCATCACGGCGCGCGATGCGATGTTCGCCCTGATCACCAAGTCTGCCAATGATGCGGCAATGGTCGTCGCCGAACACATTGGCGGATCCCAGAAGGAGTTTGCCAGGCGCATGACCCGGCAGGCTCGCGCCATGGGCATGACGCGGACAAAGTTCACCAATCCGAACGGCCTTCCCGACCGGCGTCAGGTGACACCGGCCAGGGACATGGCGACGCTTGGTCTGCGCATCCAGCGTGACTTTCCGCAATACTACAAGCATTTCGCGACGCGCTCTTTCAAATACGGCAAACGCAAATATCGCAATCACAACCGGCTGCTGGGCCGGGTCAAAGGCGTCGACGGCATCAAGACCGGCTATACCCGCGCTTCGGGTTTCAATCTTTTGTCGTCAAGATCGCTTGGCAAGCGCCGGGTTGTGGCTGTCGTCATCGGCGGGCGCACCGGGCGCTCACGCAATGCCTTCATGACGAAAATTCTGAAACGCGATCTGCGCAAGGCCTCCCGCGGCGGCAGCAAGATTGCCGTTGTGGCCGGCAATCCGCCGGGCTACAAGGCTTCAGTGGCTACCAAAGCCAAGAATACCAAGCAGAAAGCAAATGCCGCGCCGGCGTCGGACTTCGTGCCGATTCCCCGTGACAAGCCGTCACTGAAGTCTTCCGATGCTGCGCAACTTGCCAAGCTGGCTTCCGCCTATGAGCACACGGTGCCGGTTGCCGATCCCGTTGGGCAATTGCTGGCCAAACGGGTTCAAGCAACCGCTAACGGACTGCCCGCCGATGCACCGCCAGCCAAGGGTGTTACGTTCACCTCGGTCGTTGTGCCATCCACAGCCAACAAGGCAGACAGTCTCGCAGCAGCAGATCCGGTCGGCGATCTGGCTGCATCCCTCGCACCGGCGATGAAAGATCAGTCTCGCATCCAGCCTACCTCCGAGGCTCCTGCGCGTGAGCACGTCCACACCAGTTCCGTATCCAAGCCTGAGCCGGGAGCTGGCGTATTCAATAATGGCGTTGATGCGCAAAAAGCCGACTCAACGCACCAGGATTCCTGGAATATCCAGATTGGTGCCTTTCCGACCCGTGAAGGCGCGCGCAGCAGGCTGGCTGCTGCAAAAACCCGCCGGGTCAAGGAACTGAAGACCGCGACACCGTTCCTGATGGCGGTGGACAAGAATGGAAACAAATTCTATCGCGCGCGCTTTTCCGGACTGAGCAGGAAGCAGGCAACAAGGGCATGCCGCCAGCTAAAACGGGCGGGCGTTGGTTGTTTTCCGCTGGCGCCGACCAGCTAGATCCAGGTTTTCTGTCTTATTTGCAACCCGTTCGGCAGGTTTCCGGACGGGTTTTTATTGGTCCGCTGGCTTTCCGCCTGTGAGCACGTCATTGGCTTCATTGATGCGGGCTGCCAGATACGCTGAACCACCGTTGTCGGGATGATGTTTCTTCATCATCCTGCGGTAGGCGGAACGAATTTCCTTTTCGCTAGCCCCCTCCTTGAGACCAAGAACGTCGAGCGCATCTTCCCGGCTCATTGACCCTGCGCCCGAGTTGCCGCCGGCTGATCCTGCCTGCTCCCGCCACTGGGGGTGAACGCGGTCGAGATAGGCCATCAACAACGCCTCGCTTTGATCGCCGGCAGAAACGCATTCACCGAGCAGTTGCAGCAATTCTGCAAGCCCGAGTTCCGACAGCTGGCGGCCGGTGTGCTGGCCGGTCAATACGGTTCCGTCCATACTGCCGTCATCGTGGTTCAGCCACATATCGAGGACTGACGTTCGCACACTCGATTTCTGACCCGGTGACTTGCTGGTGCGGTTGAAGCCGCGCTGGGCGCCCAGCAGAAACAGTCCGAACAAAAACAACGGTATGGCGACGGGCAGCAGGCCTCGTAGAGCGAAGAAGGCGGCAATCGCGAAAACCGTGCCGGCAATGGTCCCGCGGCCGGCACGTGCCAAGGTTGCAGGATTTGCGTTGGCCAAACGCGGTAGCAACAAGACGACCATGACGAATATGGCAATTACGGCAATTGCGTACGGCATCAGTTTAGTTGCTCCAGCAACCCGCGAGGCCCCTTCCCTTTCGACCCGGAGAAATTTTCGAGCGCGGCTCGCCCGCCGGCCGCATACACGGCGACCGCAGAGAGCAATTCGCGCAGATGATGGGCCGAGCTTGAATCAAACCGGCTGTAGGCACCGCCGGTCAAGCGGGCAATTTCCCTGAATGCTTTTTCAGCAATTGCGTCGCTGCCTTCCTGGAACATAAACATGCGCACGCCCAGCAGGCCGATCTCACCAGCCTGCTGGCACAACTGGTCGATGTTCTCCTCCATGCAGTCACCCACATACACAACCGCATTTACCCTGCTGGCCTGGGCTTCCTTGCGCACGCGTTTGAGCACCTTTTCGATCTGGGTGTTGCCGCCACGGCAGTCTACGGTGGTCATTAGGCGGGCCAGGCCTTCAGCATCGGAAACCCATTTTGATGCCCGGCATTCGCCGAAGCCGCGGAAATAGATCAACTGCACGTCCAGCCCGCCGATACGGCCGGCTTCACGAAACATTTCAGCCTGGGTCTGCAAGGCGGCGTCCCAGCTGGGCTGCCGCGACATGGTGGCATCCATGGCAAACACCAGTTTGCCGTTTCCGCTGGCAGCAGGGACCGGCGTGGCCTTCAACTGCGCCAGGAAACCGTCAACGTCATTGTTCACAGCGGGTGAGCGTTCCGACTGCTGTTCCACAATCGGATTTGTGCCTGTTTTGCTGCGATCCTTGCTTGCCAATGCAATTCCCCCGAAAAACGTTGTTTTCAAAGAGATAGGTATTGTTGCGCCAAATACAAATAACACCGCCGTGTCAGGCTGCCGCTCACGCGGTCGGCGTCACCAGGTATTCCTCATCCGTCACGTGCTCGAGCCAGTTTGCATGCGTGCCGTCCAGCGCCTCCTGGAAGGCTATATGCACCATGCCATTATCCGGTGTTGCCCCGTGCCAGTGCTTTTCATCGGGTGAAATCCACATGACATCCCCCGGTCTCAGCACCGTCACTGGCCCGCCTTCGGTCTGAAACAGCCCAAGACCCGACAATATCACCAGCGTCTGACCCAGTGGATGGGTGTGCCAGGCCGTCCGGGCGCCGGGTTCGAACGTGACCCGCAGGGCGCGGATCCGGGCCGGTTCCGGTGCTTCAACGATCGGATCCTGCCACACGGTTCCGGTGAAATAGCTGGCGGGCGCCTGCTTGGTTGATCTGGTGCCTGCCTTGTAATGCTGCATTTGCTTGTATCCCTGGTCGTGCTCTGCTCTTGTTGCAGGTTCTGAGCCTATAGCAACCCAGAGTTTGAATACCAGACCATGAACAATCTGATGCGAGAATTTCCGCCTGCCGGTGACGGCCAGGTCACGCTTGCCAACTGGCGCACTGCCCCGTTCAGTGCATGGGCGTTTTCCCATGTCCGCGAAATCATTGCGACAGCCGATATTCCCAACAGACCGGGAGACATCTGGACACTCGGTTCAGAGCCGAACGACCTCGCCGACCTGGCGGTCGGCGGGGACCTGAGCCTGAAAGGCTATCTGGATGCCACCTACACCGACGCCTACCTGGTCGTTCATCAGGGCAAGGTTGTCGTCGAGGAGTATCGCAATGCATCCGGAGCGGACAAACCCCACATCCTGATGTCGGTGTCCAAGTCGATGCTGGGCGCGCTGGCAGGCGTTTTATCCGACAAGGGCATGCTGGATCCGGCAGCAGCAGTCACGCAGTATGTCCCCGAGATGGCCGGCACGGCCTGGAATGGTGCAACTGTCCAAAACCTGCTGGACATGAGGGCGGGCGTTCAATTTGACGAGGACTATGAAGCAGTAAGCGGCGCGATCATCGAGTATCGCAAGTCTACCGGATGGAATCCGCTGGAACCCGGGGACAACGTCACCGATCTGCGCAGTTTCTTCAGTCAGGTTCGCGATGCCGACGGTCCCCATATCGGACGTTTTCACTACGTATCGCCGAACACCGACCTGATGGCCTGGGTGATCGAGCGGGCCACCGGCACGCGATATGCCGACTTGATGTCAGAGCATCTCTGGCGGCCAATGGGCGCCGAAACATCCGGCTACATCACCGTTGACCGGCTGGGCGCACCAAGAGCGGCCGGCGGCATGTGCGTTACCCTGCGCGACCTGGCGAGAGTCGGACTGCTTGTCGCCAATCGCGGCAGGCGGGACGGTGTCCAGGTGTTGCCGGAAGCCTGGGTAAACGACGTACTGCACAATGGTGATCCGACAGCATGGGACACAGGTGATTTCGCCGAATATTTCCCCGACAGGCCCATGCACTACCGCAACAAGTGGTATGTGGAGCGCGGCGACAACCCGATGGTTTTCTGCATCGGCATTCATGGCCAGAACCTGTATGTGCTTCCCAGGCATCAGCTTGTCGTCGCGAAACTGT
>JBCCVY010000296.1:0-4624 GCA_039194725.1 Pseudomonadota bacterium | reverse complement strand
GGTGATGCCGACACGGCTCAGGATCAGGTGGCCGTCAATGTCGACCTGCGCCGCAAAATCCGCGCTGACAAATGTTGTGGTCTGCGGCTCGACCACAAGCGCCGGCCCGGATATGCGCTCGCCCGGCCGCAATGCAGAACGCTCGAACACAGCCGCATCGATCTGCCTGCCCGTCACATCGCATCGCACCCGGCGGCATGTGTCACTTAAGGCATCACGGCCTGCCTCGACTGTGGCCATCGCTGCCACGGGCCGGGCCGGGGTTGAAACCTTCAGCGCCCAGTTAAGAATTTCGATCGTCATGCCCGGCACAGCGCGGGTGAACTGGCGGCTGTACTCGCGCTCGAAGTCTGCCTGCATGCGGGCGATGTCGGGGACCGTCAAATCGCGCGCGGGCATGAGGATTTCGATCTCGTGACCCTGACCGTGATAGCGCATGAACGCCGACCGGAAGTGCAGCAATTCCTGACCTGGCGCTCCGGCGCGCACGACTTCTTCGGCTTCTTCGGTCATCCGGTCAAAGAGGTCGTTGATTGTCTCCGGGTCCAGCGCGTCAAGTGTGGTGTACCGGCTTCGAACTGTTTCGAATGAAACCGGCGCGAACAGGAAGCCGACAGCAGAGCCCACTCCCGGGTCGCGCGGCACGACAACGCGGTTGACACCGCAGCGCCTGGCAACACGCGTTGCATGCAGCGGGCCATTGCCGCCAAAGGCAATCATGGTGCGTTCGCCAAGATCCTTGCCACTCTCGACCGCATGCATGCGACCGGCACTTGCCATGCTCTCATCAACAATCTGGCTGACACCGTCGGCTGCCTCCACTGGTGAGATTTCCAGCGGTTCAGCGATATATGAAGCCAGCGCCGCCTCCGCAGCGTCCGGATCGATTTTCAGATAACCTTCGGCAAACCGGTCAGGATCGATAAACCCGAGCACAACATCGGCATCGGTGACAGTGGCGGCACTGCCTCCGCGCCTGAATGCGGCGGGCCCCGGTTCGCTGCCGGCACTTTGCGGGCCGACCGACAGCCGGGCCAGGCGATCAACCGAAGCGATCGATCCGCCACCGGCACCAATCTCGATCATCTCCACCACGGGGATACGAGCCGGCATGCCACTGCCCTTCACGAACCGGGAAGCCCGGGAGATTTCAAACTGCCGCGAGGTCTGGGGTTGAAAGTCATCAATCAGGCAAAGCTTGGCGGTCGTGCCACCCATGTCAAACGACAAGACTTGAGCCTCGCCGCAACGCGCAGCGATCTGGGCGGCAAGCACCGCGCCGCCGGCAGGGCCGGACTCAACCAGCCTGATCGGGAACCTCGATGCTGTTTCGATTGAAGTCATTCCGCCGCCAGCTGTCATCATCAAAACCGGGCAGCTGACACCTTCTGCGGCGAAAGTCGCCGCAAATCCCGTCAGGTAGGAGGACATCAGCGGCTGGATGTAGGCGTTGGCGATTGTCGTGCACAAGCGCTCGAACTCACGCGCCTCCGGAGACACTTCGCAGGACAGGGATATGACCAGTTCCGGCCGGCGCTCCAGCAGCAGTTCACGCAGACGCCGCTCATGCGCCGGATTTGCGTAAGAGTGAAGCAGACACACGGCCACCGCCTGAGCGCCCGACGCATCGAGTTCTGCAACCAGGCCATCTATGGCGGCCTGGTCCAGCGGCTCTATGACCTCGCCAGCGGCAGAAACCCGCCCGGCAATGGTGAAACAGCGCTCGCGCGGCACCAGCAGGTCGGGTTTTTCCAGGTTGATGTCATACTGGCTGTAGCGCCGCTCGTAGGCGATCTCAAGTATATCACGGAAGCCGGCCGTCGTGATGCTGGCAACCCTGGCACCGCGGCGCTCAATAAGCGCGTTGGTCGCCAGCGTGGTGCCATGAATGAAGCCCGTGATATCGGCAGCCGGTAGGTTCGCCTGCTGCAGTACACGCCGCGCACCATCCAGTGCCCCCAGGGTCGGGTTGCCTGCAGTCGTTGGTGTCTTGGCGGTCGCCAGGACAGCGTTACCCGCATCCACCAGGACAGTGTCGGTAAAGGTGCCGCCAATATCGACGGCAATGCGCACTTGAGTTGAGGATGTCATTTTTGACCGGGCTGAAACCAGCAGGAAGCAAACAGAGTTGCAAGGATACCGAGTTTCCGTGAGCGCCCTTCAGAGCGCCCTCACGCGAGGAACAGTTGTCCCTGATCAGCTCTCTCGAACAACGAGATCGCAACCTGTTGCGCGCCGGCCGATGCGGCGGTCTGTCACCTGATGGACCATGAGTATCTCTGGTTGATGACCCTGACGACTGCTGAAACAGTGTTCCAGCTTGAGGGCATTGTCAACGCAGTTGCAGACTTGTTCACTTCTGCGAACCGGGCGCTTCGCATCATCTCGCCGGTGTGGCCCGCACAGGTTGCGGAGCGGCAACAAGCTGGAAAAGCAACGGTGCCCGTGCTAACAACACGCGTCAACACAGGAGGTTTTATGTCCCGGTAAGGTGGGGAGACGAGATGGTCTCCCGACGCAAGGCTCAGACGCAGTACCGCATTTGCCGAACCCTGGCAGATGCCGCGTTTGGTTGCGATTTCAGACACGACTGACACCCACGCCCGGCCCGCGGCCGGAACATGAAAGTTCATATCAATGACACGGGATTACTCGCAATTCCTCAAGCCGGCCAAAAAAGGCGCCACAGCCAAGCGTAAACTCTCAACACTGGAGATGCTCGGCTGGCAGCCGTATTTCGCCCAGCAGATCAGCATTGACGACATGACCGAGACGCCGCCTGTGCGCGTCGTCGAAGTGCACCGCAATGGACTTCATGCCGTCGGCGATGGCGTCGATACGATCATCCCGCCCGGACCTGACGCTACGGTGGGTGACTGGCTGCTGCTGGACCCGAGCCATCCGCCGTCGAGCCGTGTGCTGGAGCGCAAAAGCCTAATCAAGCGCCGCGCTGCCGGGCATGACCGCCAGACACAGCTGATTGCAGCCAATATCGACACGGCATTTATCGTGTCTTCCTGCAACCAGGATTTCAACGTGGCGCGGCTGGAACGATACATTGCGCTGGCCTTTGAGGCCGAGGTTGACCCGGTCATCGTGCTGACCAAGATCGACCTGTGCGAGACGCCGGACCCTTACGTCGAGGCGGCCAGCGCAATATCGAGCGAAGTGCCGGTCGTGGTGCTCGACGCACGCGGCGATGAACCGAAATCCAGGCTGGCAGACTGGTGCAGGCCGGGCCAGACGCTGGCATTTTTGGGATCGTCGGGCGTAGGCAAATCAACGCTAATCAATGCATTGTCGGGGACCCGCTCCATCGCAACCCAGACCATACGCGAAGACGATGCCAAGGGCCGACACACCACGACAAGCCGCCAGCTTCATATCCTGCCGGACGGTTGCGCCGTCCTGGATACACCCGGCATGCGTGAACTGCAGCTGACCGATGCGGGCGCCGGCGTGGCCGACGTGTTTTCCGATCTACATGCTCTTTCCGAACAATGCCGGTTCAACGACTGCCGCCACGAAACGGAACCGGGCTGCGCGGTCCGCTCCGCGATTGCGGCCGGGGAAGTCGACAGTGCAAGGCTGGCGCGCTGGCAGAAACTCATAGCGGAAGACCGGCACAATACAGCTAGCCTTGCGGAGAGAAAGTCGAAGGACAAGGCGCTTGGCAAGACCATTCGCCAGATCAAGAAACTGAAGAAGAAATAGCGCTCAGAGCGGGAGGCTGTTCATCCCTGCCATTTGCTCTTGAGGTAGCGGAACTGCGCAATATCCACCCGTTCGCCACTGGGCAGCAAATTGTCTTCGCGCAACACTGCTTCAAATTCAAAACCGGAGTTTTTCATTGCCCAAAGAGCCTTGTAGTTGGATGCCAGGACCCGGGCCACGAACTTTTCGACGCCGCGTCTTTCGAAAAACTCGCCAACGATCAGATCCGACAGCTCGCTTGAGGACGGCAGGCCGCGGAACTGCTGGTCTCCGACTGCGACGGACAGTTGTGCAACCTTGTGACCGACATTGACATCGACCTGATAGAAACCAACGTATCGTTCGTCCGGCTTTATAAAGATTCCGATTATGAACTTGCGCCGATTGTCGAACTCTTCAATGTATCCTTTAAGATTTTGCTGCGTTATTCCTCCCGCCGGAAGATTGAGGCCAGCCAAGACCACTGGGTCTTCGAACCAGGCGGCCATGGTGCGCCCGGCGTCGGAAGGCCGCAAGCTACGTAAAATGCGGGTGTCCGTCTCAAGTCTGACCGGCCGGCCCTGAGGTTTCCCGGTGGTAACGGAAAACGTCTTACTTAGCGATCCGGGCCGCTTTGGTCGAGGAACCGGCATTCTTCCCATACGCTTTCTCCATATCTGCTAAGCCTGCCGTCTTGACAGGGTGACGGGCACGCCGCCCTCGCAGGTCATGCTCAACTGCCAACTAAAGCTTACTGCCTCATCTGGGGTGCGGGCAAAATCAAAGTTGCGAAGCAAGCAAGCCAGAATAACGGTAATTTCAGCTGTTGCCATGCGCTGGCCACCACACTTTCTGGGCCCGGTGCCAAACCGCAGCAGGTCACCCAGATCACCCCGAGCATCTCCCAGATCGCGCAATGCGAGGCCCTTGC
>JBCCVY010000295.1:0-4626 GCA_039194725.1 Pseudomonadota bacterium | reverse complement strand
TTCCAGCCAGCCAGCCGCATGATAGATCAGGTTGCCGTGGCCCATGACCGAGCCCCACAGCGCCATTTCGGTCTCGTACACCGCCTGGGCATCTGCGGCATTGGATGCATTGGTGGGCGAGCACCGGTAGGGCAAACCATATTTGCGCGCCAGTTGCCCGCTGGCCACGTTGGCCTTGGTGTTTTCCGGGGTGCCGAATGCAGGTGCGCCTGAACGCATGTCGACGTTTGAAGTATAGGATCCGTAAAGCACCGGTGTTCCCGGATTCACCAATTGGGCCAGGACTATGCCGAACAGCGCTTCGGCGTTTTGCTGCGCAAGTCCCGCTGCCAGTGTGACCGGTGTCATGGCGCCCATCAGGGTGAACGGCGTTACCGCAACAGGCTGACCATGCTCTGCCATGGTGATCAACCCATCGGCCATGGCATCGTCGAACTTGCGCGGGCTGTTGACCGAGATGATGGTCAGCACGCCGGGATCGGTGCGCATCTCGTCCACCGACAGGCCACGGGAAATCGCCATCATATTGATACCGTCAAGGGTTCGTCCCCTGCCAATGGCAGACAGCATGAAGGTGAGTTCGGAGTAGGTCAGATTGGCGTTGTACGTATCCAGGTGGCGCGAGTTGGCCGGCATCTCGACAGGCGCCACCACCTGGTTGCCGATCAGGTGGACCGCGTTGAAGTGATGCGCCAGCCGTATGAAGTCGCAATAATCTTCATAGTTGCCTGATCTGCGGCCTCTCTCAAGATCGTGCACACTGGGCGGACCTGCCACCAGCGAGAAATTGATGTGGTTGCCGCCCAGAATGATTTTCCGGGCCGGGTTACGGGGAGTTACGGTAAATTTCGATGGCGCCGCCTTGATGGTTTCCAACACCAGGTTGCGATCGAGACGCACGACGCCAGCGGATCGGTCGACTTCGGCGCCTGCAGCCGCAAACAGATCAATCGCCCGATCGCTGACAACCTCGATTCCCAACTCTTCCAATATCCGCATTGACGAAAGATGGATGGCTTCGAGTTGGTCGGCGTTCAGCATTTCGAGAGGTTGGTAGGGATTGACAACCTGCCGCCATGGAAGCTGCGGCAGTCTCGTCTGCACGCCTGTCTGGTTGCGGCGCCTATTGCCACGCCGATTTGTCTGGACCCTCGCCACTATGCCTTCTTTCTGGCAGAAGCCTGCCTTGCGAGAAGCGTTCCATAGCCGGCGATCATTGTGTCCAGCCCCAACAGTTCCAGCGCAGCGAACAGCATTGCCTGATTGGACGAAATCACCGGCTTGCCAAGGGCTTCTTCAAGCCGGTCAATGATCTCGAGTGCGCGCATGTCGGTGCACGACAGGATGATTGCCTGAGCATCCGGATGGTCAGCCTTGATGCCCAGATCAAACACTTGTCCCGGGTCGAGTTCCCCCTGCCCGTAATTGCCGAGCTCGACCGGATAGTCGAAACGCGAGACGGTTTCGATGCCGCAGCCGCCCAGAAAGGCAATGGCCTGGTCATTGATCTGCGCCACATAGGGCGAGGCAAAGCCGATGCGCGACACCCCAAGCGTTTGGGCCGCCTGCACGAGCGACCCGGCCGCGGTGACGGTTTTGGCGCCGCTCAGGGAGCTGATACGGCGGGCAAGATCAAGGTCAAATTCAGCGCCGTGGGTCAAGGTCGCCGAGGTGCAACCATACATGACGATGTTTGGCTTGACGCCGGACAACAGCCGCAGCGGTTCATCCAGTGGCGCTTCACCTAAGCCGGCCATCTGCTTGCTGTCGGGAACGGCATCCACGTCATAGCCGCCAATCCGGGCAAAGTGGAACGACACGCCTGCCGGCCGCAACAGCATCATGTCGGCTTCAAGGTTGGTGTTGGTAAACGGCACCAGCACACCGACGCGGGCAAGCGCTCGCGATTGCTGCATCATTCAACCGCCCTCCTCAAGACAACTGCCGGACAGGACGTCCAGTGCAAATTGCATGTCGTCTTCAGCGCCAATCGTGGCGCGCAGCGAAGCTGGCAGGCCATAGCCTTTCATGCTGCGCATGAAAACGCCTTCAGCCCTCAAGGCATGGTCGGCAGCCGTTGCCGCATCAGGAGAGGCAAAGTTGATCAGGATGAAATTGGTGCTGCTTTCCGGAACGCTCAGGCCAAGCTGACGGACACTGCCGGCAAACCTGTCACGACGTTCTGAGACGGTATGGCAGGCCTTGCGCATCCAGTCCTGGTCGACCATTGCGGCAGCGCAAGCAGCCTGGCTGACAGCACTGACATCGTTCGGGTTGAGCACTTTGCGAACCTCGGCTGCAATCTGCGGCGGAAACACTCCCCAGCCAACCCGCATGCCGGCCAGAGCATAGGCCTTGGAAAACGTTCGCAACACAACCGTATTGCCTTGTCCGGTCAGGTCAAATACCGGCTCGTCCTCGCCGTCGGCAAATTCGCCGTAGGCTTCGTCTATGACCAGCAGGACATCTTCGCGCAGACCGCGGCGCAGCCGAACCAGCTCCTCCTTGCCGATACGCGTGCCTGTCGGATTGCCTGGATTGGCGACCAAGACAACACGTGTGCGGCTGGTGACGGCATCAAGCAGACCATCAACCGAAACGGTGAACTTCTCCTCTGGCGCGGTTACATAGGTTGCCTGCGCGATCGCAGCAGCTGTCTGGAAAAACGCGTAGGCGTACTGGCTTGAGAGCACCTCATCGCCGTGACCAGCATAGCATTGCGTCAAACACAGGATCAGTTCCATGGAACCGGCACCGCACAGGATATGAGCCGGCTCAAGCTCATGTACCTTGGAGATCTCCTGACGCAAATCTGCCCAGTCCGGGTCCGGGTACAGGGCGCTGTCCGTCAGCGCTCCGGCAGCTGCCTCCAACGCTGCAGGGCTTGGCGGCAACGCGCTTTCATTCTGGGCAAGTGAGATCAGCCGCTTGCCCACCGGTGGCTGCAGGTCAGCCAGCCCATAAGGCGCCATGGCCGCAATGTGTTTGCGGGCCCGGATCATTCTCCTGCCTCCCTAAGCGCAGCTGCATAGACGGTCGCGGCCTTGTCGGGGCTGACGAGGCCTTGTTCCAGATCCCGTGAAAGCAGCGCCTGATCGCGGCCAGCAGGATCACCAAAACCGCCACCGCCGGGTGTTTCGAAAACCAATGTCTGGCCTGCCTTCACCGTGACTTCGCCCTTGCCCGGCAGGTCCGGCCCATCATCCAGCCGGATGCGGCCAGGTGCGCCGTCACCGCCACCGTTGCGGCCGCGTGCGGGATACTTCACCCGTTCGACGGACAGGAAAACCTGGAACGGCTGACCGTTGGCGGAGCACAGTTCGATGTGCTGGCCAAGACCACCTCGATACCGGCCAGGACCGCCACTGTCCGGCCGGAGCTCCCGCCTGGTGACAAGCACAGGTGCCACACTTTCGGTGATCTCCACCTGACTGCCCCAGACACCGCTCGGGAACGCAGTTGCGGACAGGCCGTCCTTGCAGGGTCTGGCCCCTGTACCGCCATTGTGGGCAAGCTCCACCGCAAACACATGTCCGCCGGCGCGCGCCACCTCGGGCGCGCTGCGCAACGGCAGGTCATACAGGCATGAAGCACCTTCCGCGGGCACCTCGCCGGGCAATGCAATATGCAGGCAACCGTAGACGAGGTCAGGCGTCAGTTGGCCGATAGTGTGACGCATGGCGACAGGCGCAGGTGATTGCGCGTTGAGTATGCAGCCCTTCGGCGCCACAACCTTGAATGGCTCCAGTGAACCGGCATTGTTAGGAATGTCCGGCCCGATGATGCAGCGCATGGCAAACACCGAATATGCAGTTGCGTAGTTCAATGGCACATTGATGCCCTTGTCTGAACAGGCCGAAGTGCCGGCAAAATCGAGAGTGATACTGTCTTCGGTCACGGTCAGCTTTGCCTGCAGCTCGATGTCAGTCTCGTAGCCATCAATTGTCAGGGCGCTGCGATAGGTGCCGCTCGGCACCTTGGCGATGGCGTCACGGGTGCCGGCAAGCGAGGTCTCTATGATGTAGTCGGCAAGCACATCGAGCTGATCAAGCCGGAACTCGTCCATCATCTCGACCAACCGCTTCGCGCCTGCCTCACAGCATGCGATCAGGGCATAGGTGTCGCCTTCATTGGCGATGGGCTCGCGCGAATTGGCCTTGATTATGTCCAGCAAAAGCGAATTGACCTCGCCGGCCTGCACCAGCTTGCAGGGCGGAATGAGCAGGCCTTCATCGTGGATGTCGGTGCCTTCCGGCCCCATGCCCAGGCCGCCAAGGTCGACCAGATGGGATGTGCACGCGGTGAAGCCGACCACCTGATCCTGCCGGAAAACCGGCATCAACAGCAGAAAGTCATTCAGGTGGCCGGACGCAATCCACGGATCATTCGTCATGTAGATATCGCCGGGTTTCATGTCCTGTACCGAAAACCGGTCACGCAGTGTCCGGACCGCCTCGGCCATGGTGTTGATGTGGCCGGGAGTGCCGGTGACGGCCTGGGCAAGCATACGCCCGCGCAGATCAAAGATTCCGGCGGAAATGTCACCGCATTCGCGCACAATAGGACTGAACGCGGCGCGGATCAGTGCCTGGCCCTGCTCCTCAACCACTGTGAGCAGGCGATTCC
>JBCCVY010000294.1:0-4639 GCA_039194725.1 Pseudomonadota bacterium | reverse complement strand
GTATGCCTTTCCAGGCTGACCCGCACGAATGCGTTGACCGGCAGACCGTAGGCTTTGGTGTCCACATCCACGCTGTAGCCGCGTATGGCGCCGGTGGATTCAAGGTTCTTCAGCCGGCGCAGGCATGGCGACGGCGACAGGTTGACTGCTGCTGCAAGGTCCTGGTTGGTCATACGGCCGTTGCGTTGCAGCGTGCGGATGATCTGACGGTCTTTATCGTCCATTTCATGATCCAGATTGGCATAAAATTCTAATACTTAGTATAGTATTGGCATAAATAGCAATAATCAGTCGTGCAAACAGGCATATGCTGGATCCCATACATCACGGGAGATTGCCATGAAACCATCATCGAAGAGCTTCGCCACCCGGGCCATTCACCATGGCTATGAACCGGCCGGCAACGAAGGGGCCCTGACCCCGCCACTGCACCTGACATCGACATTCGCCTTTGAAAGCGCCGAAGCCGGCGGTGAAATGTTCAGTGGTGACAGGCCCGGCCACATCTATTCACGCATCTCAAATCCGACCCTTGATCTGCTTGAGCGCCGGATTGCCGATCTCGAGGAGGCCGAGGCCGGCCTGGCCCTCGCCTCGGGCATGGGTGCTATCTCGGCAACTTTGTGGACCCTGGTGGCGCCGGGCGACGAGATCATTGTCGACAAGACGCTTTATGGCTGCACGTTCTCCTACCTGCGTCACGGACTGGGCAAATTCGGCGTTACCGTCACCCATGTGGACCTGACGGATCCTGAAAACCTTGTTGACGCGATCAGCGAGCACACCAGGGTGGTTTACTTTGAGACCCCGGCCAATCCCAACATGCGGCTGGTGGACATCGAGCGGGTGGCAGAGATCGCCCACATGAAAGACGCCGTCGTTGTTGTCGACAACACCTATGCCACGCCGTACCTGACCCGCCCGGCGACACTCGGCGCCGACTTGGTCGTCCATTCGGCCACAAAATATCTCGGTGGTCATGGCGACGTGGTCGCCGGTGTCGTGGTGGGAAACGCGGACATGATTGCCGACATCCGCATGTACGGCATGAAGGACATGACCGGCGCCGTGATGGCGCCATTCAATGCCATGCTGATCTTGCGCGGCATCAAGACCCTGGGGCTGCGCATGGACCGGCATTGCCAGAACGCCATGACCGTTGCCCGCATGCTGGAGCAGCACCCTGCCGTCAGTAAGGTCTTCTACCCCGGTCTGCCCGGTTTTGGGCAGCATGAACTGGCCTGCCGGCAGATGTCCCGGTTTGGCGGCATGATCGCGTTTGAACTGCACGGTGGTCTGGATGCCGGACGGGCGCTGATGAACCGCCTGCAAATGATCATGCGCGCGGTGTCTCTGGGCGATGCGGAAACCCTGATCCAGCATCCCGCCAGCATGACGCATTCCACCTATACAGCGGAAGAACGAATGGTGCATGGTATCAGCGACGGCCTTGTCCGCCTGTCGGTCGGGCTTGAAGACGTCGAAGACATATTGGCCGATCTCGAACAGGCCTTGCCCACGCAACCCAAACTGAAAGCTGCATAGATCAGGTTCATGACGCAAACACAAACCCATCTGAAAACCATCGAGCAGCGGCTGTTGTGGCTGTCGCACTGGATGATTCACAACGCCAACCACATCCGGCCCAAGGCTGACGGCATCAAGGTCGGTGGCCACCAGGCATCGTCGGCCTCGATGGTGTCGATCATGACGGCGCTGTATTTCTCCGCGCTCAAGCCAGAAGACAGGGTGGCGGTCAAGCCGCATGCGTCGCCGATCTTCCACGCCATCCAGTTTCTGATGGGCAATCAGACCCGCGACAAGATGGAGAACTTTCGCGGGTTTGGCGGGGTCCAGTCATATCCGTCGCGCACCAAGGACATCGACGATGTCGATTTTTCGACCGGTTCGGTCGGCCTCGGCGTCGCGATAACTTCGTTCGCCTCGCTGGTGCAGGACTATATCACCGCCAAGCACTGGGGGCAGGGCGTGCCGCTGGGCAGAATGGTGGCGCTGGTCGGTGATGCTGAACTGGACGAGGGCAATATCTACGAGGCGCTGCAGGAAGGCTGGAAGAACGACCTGCGCAATACCTGGTGGATTATCGACTATAACCGCCAGTCGCTGGATGGGGTGGTGCGCGAAGGTCTCTGGCAGCGGGTGGAAAAGATTTTCGATGCCTTCGGCTGGGACGTGGTGCGCGTCAAGTACGGCCATCTGCAGCGCGCCGCCTTTGAGGAAAACGGCGGCGACAAGCTGCGCGCCTGGATCGACGCCTGTCCCAACCAGCTCTATTCGGCGCTGACATTCATGGGCGGGTCCGTGTGGCGCCAGCGCCTGATGGACGATCTCGGCGACCAGGGCGATGTGACCGCTCTGATCGATGCACGGTCCGACGACCAGCTGGCTGAGCTGATGGAAAACCTCGGCGGCAATTGCGTCGCGACAATGGCCGAAGCGTTCGCATCCGTCGACCACGACCGGCCGGTGTGTTTTCTCGCCTACACGGTCAAGGGCTGGGGCACGCCCATTGCCGGCCACAAGGACAATCATGGCGGTCTGATGAACAAGGCCCAGATGGCTGAATGGCAACAGCACATGGGCGTCGCCGAGGGTGAGGAATGGGATAGGTTTGCCACCGTCAGCGACCCCGATGCCCTGCAGGCGTTTCTCGATCAGGCGGCGTTCTTTGCAAAGGGCGTGCGCCGGTTTACCGAACCGGCAATTGAGGTGCCGGCAATTGAGCCAGCCGGAGACCGGGAGATCTCGACCCAGATGGGCTTCGGCAAGATCCTCGATGACCTGTCGAAAGGGGACAGCGTGCTGGCTGAGCGCATCGTCACCACCTCGCCGGATGTCACCGGCACCACCAACCTCGGGCCCTGGGTCAACCGGCGCAAGCTGTTTGCCCGAACCGAGCAGGCCGACACTTTCATCAACGAGAAGATTCCGTCCACGGCGAAATGGGAGTTCACGCCCGAAGGCCAGCACATCGAGCTTGGCATTGCGGAAATGAACCTGTTTCTGCTGCTCGGCGCTGCCGGACTGTCCCATTCCCTGTTCGGCAAGCGGCTGTTGCCGGTCGGCACCGTCTACGACCCGTTTGTGGCCCGCGGCCTCGATGCCCTGAACTATGCCTGCTACCAGGATGCCCGTTTCATGATCGTCGGCACACCGTCCGGGGTCACGCTGGCTCCGGAAGGCGGTGCGCACCAGTCTGTCGGCTCGCCGCTGATCGGCATGAGCCAGGACGGGTTGGCCGCGTTCGAACCCGCCTTTGTCGATGAACTGGCGGTAATCATGCGCTGGGCGTTTGAATATATGCAGAAGGACGGCGAGGGCGACCCGGACGAGCGCACCTGGCTGCGCGATGAAACCGGCGGGTCGGTTTATCTGCGGCTTAGCACCAACCCGATCGAACAGCCCGGGACCCGGATTAACGATGATTTCCGGCAGGGCACCATTGACGGCGCCTACTGGCTGCGCGAGCCGGGCCCAAACTGCGAGGTGGTTATCGCCTACCAGGGCTGTGTGGCGCCGCAGGCCATTGCCGCTGCCGCCCGCATTGCCGAGGTCCGGCGCGACGTCGGCGTGCTGGCAGTCACTTCCGCCGATCGTTTGAACGCCGGATGGACAGCGGCCCAGCGCGACCGTCGGCGCGGCAATGCCCGCGCGCGCTCGCACATCGAGGCGCTGTTGTCGCCGCTGCCGGGGAACTGTTCCATTGTCACCGTGATCGACGGCCATCCGGCCACACTGGCCTGGCTTGGCGGCGTGGTTGGGCACCGGACCATTCCGCTGGGCGTCGAGCACTTTGGCCAAACCGGCACCATTGCCGATCTCTATGATCATTTCGGCATCGATGCCAATGCCATTGTGCACGCGGCAACGGGCCTGACCGACGGCAGCTCCGAGATCCCGGCGCTGCTGTTTACCGACGCATGACCGGGCACCTGCAGAGGACATCTGCACAACACAATTGCAGCTGAACCGTATTGATAGTTTCGGCACTGGTGATGACGGCGTTGATTGCCGATGCAGGCGCGCAACAAGATGGCGCAAGTGAACTTGCCGCGGTTCCGGCATGCGCCAACAACAAGGGTGAACCGGTTCAGTTCCGCACCACCGACCGCGGAAGCCCCGGTCTGGCAGCCGGCATGGCCATTCGGGACAGCGACGGCCAACCTGTCGTGTTCAGATCGAATTACACGTTTGCGCCGCGCGAGTTTCAGCAGTTCATCGACCGGCACGAGTGTGCCCATCACCAGACCGGCGACGTCGACCGCCCGCATCCGCCGCGCAACGGTCCCGAGCACCTGATGAATGAGGCCATCAGCGATTGCGTGGCCATCCGCCGCCTGCGCGATGAAGAGGGCTTTGGCAGAAAGGCCTTCGACAAGGTAACCGCGGCTCTGCGTACCGACATGGCGAAGATCGGGTTTCCAGAGAGCAGCATCGCCAGCCGGATCCGCAATATTGCTGGCTGCTTCGAAAACCCGGCCTCAGCCCGCGATCTGATCAGCCGGGTGCTGCAGGAGCGGGGACTGCCGGTTCAATAAAGTGCCACCTCTATCTGCCGGTATGGTGATCATCTCCCACATTTGCGGTCATTCAACTCCTGACAAAGTGCAGCCGGTCG
>JBCCVY010000293.1:0-4674 GCA_039194725.1 Pseudomonadota bacterium | reverse complement strand
TGAAAAAGTGTCCAGCGCCTCACTGCCCCTATGAGAAAGGTGCGGCATGAGAGAGGTTGAGCTTTTCTGTACCGTCATTGAGCCGTCCGCATTGAGTAGATATTCACACTGATTTCTAAGTTCTGCACACAAATCGATTGCCTAGAGTCTTGTAAACTTGAGACAAAACTGCCACACGTGCACTGACCGCCGCAGCGGATGGCGCTCGGTGAGTCAAATCCGCTGCAACATGTTCAGCGAGCAGGAGGCAGTTGTTGTGATACAGGATGTGAGTTAGGTATGAGCAACAAGACGGCGCTGGTGTTCGGAGCCGGCGGTTTCATAGGCAACCATCTGGTGACACGCCTCAAGAACGAAGGGTTCTGGGTGCGAGGCGTTGACCGCAAGTACCCCGAATTCGGCACGTCCGATGCGGATGAATTCGTCATTTCAGATTTGCGTTCGCAGCAGGAAGCCGAGAAGAGCTTTGACCGTCGTTTTGATGAAGTCTACCAACTCGCCGCAGAAATGGGGGGCGCGGGTTATGTCTTTGTCGGTGACAACGACTTTGACGTCATGTCCAACTCATCCCTGATCAATCTGAACGTGGCCCGATTGTGCACCAAAGAGAGCACAGGGAGGGTCCTGTTCACGTCGTCGGCGTGTGTCTACAACGAGAACAACCAGTCTGATCTCAACAGTTACACATGTGAAGAACGCACAGCCTATCCTGCCCAGCCGGACAGTGAGTATGGCTGGGAGAAACTGTTCTCCGAGCGCCTGTTCCAGACATTGGAACGCAATGTCGGTGTTCCTGCCCGCATTGCGCGATTGCACAACATCTTCGGCCCGCGAGGTTCCTGGTGTTGCGGCAGAGAAAAAGCTCCAGCCGCGATTTGCCGAAAAGTTGCCGAAGCACCTGTTGGTGGCGAGATTGAAATCTGGGGGGACGGAAAACAGGTCCGTTCGTTTTTGTACGTGGAAGAATGTCTGGATGGCCTTCGCAAGCTGATGCAGTCCGACTGCAACGAACCGCTCAACATCGGGTCTGACCAGGCCATCTCTATCAACGAACTGGCTCTGATGGCCATCGAGATTTCCGGCAAGCAGCTATCGCTTCGACACACGCCCGGTCCTCAGGGCGTTCGTGCCAGAAGCTCTGACAATGAACTGGTCGAGCGAATGCTTGGCTGGCGGCCAAGCGAGCCGCTGCGGGCAGGCATGGAAATCACTTACTCCTGGATAGAACAACAGGTGAAGCTGACGGCTTGAACAGCTCAACCGTCGCAGCGAAGAGGTTTGCGCAGAAATACGCAAATCGGCAAACCGCTTGGCATGGCGGTCAACTGTTTTTCGCATAAGCAGCGACGCCAATCCGGGACACTTTGGTGTCGGCGACGCTCATGCGCTGCTGTTTCTGCGGCAGACACCGGCAGCCGGAACTGTCCTGGCGGTGTGTGGGTGGGGCCATGGCCGACCCATAACCCTGCTCGAACGGGAACAGTTCGCTCCAGCGCAAACCGGACTTTCTAAACAGCTAACCTAAGCTCGCATCGCCCGAGGTAGAGATCCGGTCGGGTTCATCCCCTCCAGCATTGCGCGGCGTTTCATCGGTGGGATGTGCTGCAGCGCCGTCATGCCGATAGTACGGCCGAGGTGCAGCGGGAAGAAATCTGAAATCAAGGAGCGGTTCATAGTGTCGATGGCGGCCTGGCGAGGCATCACATCCGCCCGCCGGGCAGTATCATAGGCGGCGCACAGTTTCTCGCTGCCCGGATCTTCGTCAAGGCGCAAGGCATCTGCGACGGCTTCCGCGGCAAAGGCTGCATCGCGCAGGCTCATATTCAACCCCTGGGCGCCGATAGGCGGCACGACGTGGGCAGCTTCACCAACCAGCAATATGCGGTTGGCAGCGAATTTCCGTGCCATCATGCCGGCCATCGGGATGGCAGCCGGTGTCGTAACGTCTTCAACCAAGCCCAGATCGCCGTGCATTTCCAGTTGCAGGCGAGCCGCCAGGTGATCCTGGGTGAGTGCGCATATGGCATCTACTTCTTCCGGCCGGACCAACCACCCCAGGCTCGAGCGCGTCCCTGGCAGGGGAACAGTGGTGAACGGTCCCGAGATCTTGTGGTATTCGACCGACATGTCGTGATGAGGCGAGGAGTGGGAGAAGCTGAGCGCGAGTGCGGTCTGGTCATAGCGCCACTCGTTCACCGCAATACCCGCATCGCGACGCAGAACCGACTGACGCCCATCGGCGGCAACGACGACGGCTGCATTCAGCGTCGCTTCCGTATCGATGGACAATTGTGCCCGGCCACCGTGCAGGCTGCAGCCCGACACCGAGCCATCGATGAGGGCGACATCGGCGGCTTTGGCCGCTTTCGCCAACTCGTGGACCAGGAGGTCTAGCGGGATATTCCAGCCAAACGGGCCGTCTCCAAGTTCATTGGATGAGAACGTGACTGTTGGAGCTGAGAACGCTGCCAGGGTGTCGTCGACGATCTTCAAGAGGTCGAGCGCCGCGCTGCCGTCCTGCAACCGGCCCGGCCAGACGCCGAGCGTTTCCAGCAACCGGATGGCCGGCTGCATGAGCGCGACAGTACGTCGAATTGGTTCGTCTGGCTGCGGTGCCGTCAGCAGGTCAATTCCCGGAGCAACGCAGGCGGTTCGGCAACCGGTTTGGGCCAAGAGACAGGCCGATGCGAGGCCCGCAGGACCGGCGCCGGCAACTATCACATTATAATCTGTGCCGTGAGGCATTTGTCTTCACCTTGCCGATTGCACGCTGCCGCAAAGCTGGGGCACACTTGAAATCACTCAGTTCAATCCGGCGGCACCAAAAAGCACCAGGACCTTCAAATGGCATACTCCGACATCATATTGGACCTCAATGACAATCTGGCGGTTGTGACGCTTAACCGCCCCGACAAGCTCAATTCCACAACCCGCAACATGCATGCGGAATTGCGCGGTGCATTCGATGAGATCGAAGCTTCAGGTGCCCGTGCGGTGCTGATAACCGGAGCGGGCCGGGCGTTTTGCGCGGGCCAGGACCTGGCTGACCTGCGCATGGACGGACCGGAGGAGATTACTGAAATACTGGAAAATGACTTCAATCCGCTGGTGGCCCGCATCCGCTCGCTGGCGATGCCGGTCGTGTGTGCGGTCAACGGAGTTGCCGCCGGCGCCGGTGCCAACCTGGCGCTTGCCTGCGATATCATTCTGGCTGCAAGGTCAGCATCGTTCCTGCAGGCGTTTGCGCGCATTGGCCTGATCCCCGATGCCGGCGGCACCTGGACGCTGCCGCGGCAGGTCGGCGAGGCACGGGCCAAGGGAATGGCGATGCTGGCCGAACCATTGCCGGCCGAAAAGGCGCTGGACTGGGGACTGATCTGGCAGGTGTGCGACGACGACGAGCTGATGGATGACGCAATGCGTCTGGCGAGCCGGTTGTCCAGGCAGCCGACAAAGGCGTTTTCCCTGATAAAACAGGCCATTAACGCTTCGTCCACACACGGTTTGGAGGCGCATCTCAAAGTCGAGGCGAAACTGCAGGCTGAGGCTGCGGCTAGCCACGACTACGATGAAGGCGTCAAGGCATTCCTAGAGAAACGCAAGCCGGTGTTCAAGGGCGAGTAGGCCTGTGGCCGGTTACGGCCCGGACCACTCGATGTTGCACAGCTCGGCCGACTTGTCGTCAAAGGTCCACACGCGGCCGAAATCGCGCACCTTGGCCTTGACCCCCTGGGCCACGATCACCTCCGGGCCCATCCAGTAGGACGTGTTTTGGATCGTTACTGGTTCTCCGGGCCGGGCGCCGTCAATCTGCCTGATGCTCGCCATCACCTTGCGCCCGGCGGTCACAGAGCGTTCGGTGCCGTTGGTTTCATAGGTGACCGGCATGCGCTGGGTACCGAGAAAATTGGCGACCAGCAGCTTGAACAGGCCGGTGGTGCCTTTGGCCGATCCGGACATGATCATTTCGATGGCGTGGGTCTGCTCATCGCTGGCTTTGTCGTCAACATACAGGCCAACCGACCATCCGCCTTCGCCCATGCGACCGGGAATATCGAGCAGGGCCGCCACATTGACACCCTTCAGGCTGGTCGTTCCCCAGTGGCCGTCGTCGATGCGTACCGCCATCCAGGCCTGGCAATATCCGTGCGTGGGCTTGGCGGCGCCGAGCGACACGACACAGGGACAAAACAGGTCGCAGTTGCAGTTCAGGGCCAGTTCACCCTTGATTTTCCAGTCTTCGATTTCGGCCATGGTCTTTCGTCAGCTCCAAAGTGTTCCAGCGAGAACGTACAAGCCCGCGGCAATCAGCACAATGCCGATGACACGTCCCCAGGTTTCCGCGCGTGGTATGGTTTTTTCGGCAACAAAGTACAGCGCCAGCACGGCCATCCACCACACCGTCATGGCACCGAAAACGAACATCAGCCCCATGATCATGCCGCAGCATCCGACGCAAAACGCGCCGTGGTGCAGGCCGAGCGGAAAAGCGCCTTGCAGGCCGCCTTTCCAGTGCGCCAGCAGGAACGCCATCGGGCTGCGGCAGTGCTGCAGGCAAGTGTCCTTTATGGGCGTTAGTTGCCAAGCGCCCGCTGCAATCAGCAAAACGCCTGATGCGACAGGCAGGGCCTGCGTGCCTCCTTGCTCAAACCACGGGGTTTGCGCCAGTGCTGT
>JBCCVY010000292.1:0-4752 GCA_039194725.1 Pseudomonadota bacterium | reverse complement strand
GGACGGCGAGGGCCGCAAGCTGTTTCAGAGCTGGTGCGAAGACGCCGGCTGCACAATGGGTGTCGACCAGATGGGCACCATGTTCATGCGTCGCGAAGGCAGCGACCCGGATGCGCTGCCAGTCTATGTCGGCTCGCATCTGGACACGCAGCCCACCGGCGGGCGCTATGACGGCGTGCTGGGTGTGCTGGCCGGACTTGAGATTGTCAGGACGTTGAACGATCTCAACATCAAGACCAGACACCCGATCGTGGTGACCAACTGGACCAACGAGGAGGGTGCGCGTTTCGCGCCGCCAATGCTGGCATCGGGCGTGTTTGCCGGCATTCACAAGCAGGACTGGGCCTACGCAATCGAGGACGCTGAAGGCAAGAAGTTCGGTGACGAGCTGGAGCGCATTGGATGGCGCGGCGATGAGGAAGTCGGTGCCCGCAAGATGAAGGCGTTCTTCGAGCTGCATATCGAGCAGGGTCCCATCCTGGAGGCCGAGGACGTGGATATCGGCGTTGTGACCCATGGCCAGGGTTTGTCATGGACGCAGTTGACCGTAACCGGCAAGGATGCCCATACCGGCTCGACGCCGATGCCGATGCGCAAGAATGCCGGCCTCGGCATGGCGCGCATCCTTGAGCTTGTCGACGAGATCGCCTGGTCGCACAAGCCGGATGCGGTCGGTGCCGCCGGTCATGTGGAGGTCTATCCCAACTCCAGGAACGTGATCCCCGGCAAAGTGGTGTTCACCGTCGACTTCCGGTCGCCCAACCTGGCCGTGATTCAGGACATGGAGAAGCGCCTGGCAGAAGGGGCGCAGAGAATCTGCGACGACATGGGGCTCAGTGTCGAGATTGAAAAGATCGGCGGCTTTGACCCGGTGGAGTTTGACGAAACCTGTGTGCAGTCGATCCGCAGTGCAGCGGAACGGCTCGGCTATTCGCACCGCAACATCATATCAGGTGCGGGACATGACGCATGCTGGGTCAACCGGGTGGCGCCGACGGCCATGGTGATGTGTCCGTGCGTCGATGGTCTGAGCCACAATGAAGCAGAACAAATCTCCAAGGAATGGTCGACGGCCGGTGCGGAAGTGTTGTTTCATGCCGTTGTCGAAACTGCTGAAATCATCGGGTGAGAGGGTAACACATCATGGCCAGTACAGTCATCAAGGGCGGCACCATCGTAACCGCAGACTTGACCTACAAGTCGGACGTCAAGATTGAAGGTGGCAAGATCGTCGCCATCGGCAGTGGCCTCGACGGGGACCAGACGCTGGACGCCACGGGCTGTTACATCATGCCGGGCGGAATCGACCCGCACACCCACCTGGAAATGCCGTTCATGGGCACCTATTCGTCGGACGACTTCGAAAGCGGCACCCGTGCGGCGCTGTCAGGCGGCACGACAATGGTGGTCGATTTCGCGCTGCCGTCGCCCGAGCAGTCGCTGCTCGAGGCGATCCAGATGTGGGACAACAAGTCCGGACGGGCCAATTGCGACTACTCGTTCCACATGGCGATCACCTGGTGGAGCGAGCAGGTGTTCAACGAAATGGAAACCGTGGTGCGCGACAAGGGCATCAACACGTTCAAGCATTTCATGGCCTACAAGGGTGCCTTGATGGTCGACGATGACGAGATGTACTCGTCGTTCCAGCGCTGTGCAGCACTTGGCGCCATGCCGCTGGTGCACGCGGAAAACGGCGACGTGGTTGCGCAATTGCAGGCCAAGCTGATGGCCGAGGGCAATGACGGCCCTGAAGCCCATGCCTATTCAAGACCGCCGGAGGTGGAGGGCGAGGCGACCAACCGGGCGATCATGATTGCCGACATGGCAGGCGTACCGCTGTATGTGGTGCACACGTCGTGCGAGCAGTCGCATGAAGCCATCCGCCGGGCCCGGCAGAAGGGCATGCGGGTCTACGGTGAGCCGCTGATCCAGCACCTGACACTGGACGAGAGCGAATATGCCAATGCCGACTGGGATCATGCCGCGCGCCGGGTGATGTCGCCGCCGTTCCGCAACAAGCAGCACCAGGATTCGCTGTGGGCCGGACTGCAGGCTGGTTCGCTGCAGGTGGTGGCAACCGACCACTGCGCGTTTACCACGGAGCAGAAGCGCTATGGTGTCGGTGATTTCACCAAGATCCCCAACGGCACCGGCGGGCTCGAAGACCGGATGCCGATGCTGTGGACCTATGGTGTCAAGACAGGCCGCCTGACAATGAACGAATTCGTGGCGGTCACCTCGACCAACATCGCCAAGATACTCAACATATACCCGAAGAAGGGTGCCATCCTGGTAGGTGCGGATGCCGATCTGGTGGTGTGGGACCCGAGCCTGAACAAAACCATCACCGCGGACAAGCAGCAGTCGGCCATCGACTACAACGTGTTTGAAGGCAAGAAGGTGGAAGGCCTGCCGAGATACACCCTGACCAGGGGCCAAGTGGCGATCGAGGAAGGCGCCATCAAGACCCAGGAAGGCCACGGCGAGTTCGTCAAGCGCGATCCGTTCCAGGCCGTCAACAAGGCGCTGTCCGAATGGAAGCAGATCACGGCGTCGCGCAAGGTGCAGCGAACGGGAATTCCGGCGAGTGGCGTTTGATGTCGCACGATGTAGTGTCGGCAAGCGACCTGTCCCTGACATTTCAGACGGACGACGGGCCGGTGCACGCGCTGTCGGGTGTCGACCTCAGCGTCAAGAAGGGTGAATTTGTTTCGTTTATCGGCCCGTCCGGTTGCGGCAAAACCACGTTCCTGCGGGTCATCGCCGACCTGGAAAAGCCCACCGGCGGTGACATCCAGGTCAATGGCGTTGATCCGGAAACGGCCCGCAAGGCGCGCGCTTACGGTTACGTGTTCCAGGCGGCGTCGCTGTACCCGTGGCGTACCATCGAGCGCAATGTCGGTCTGCCGCTGGAAATCATGGGCTACACCGCAGACGAGACGCGCCAGCGCATTGCGCGCACGCTGGAACTGGTCAACCTGTCCGGTTTTGAGAAGAAGTATCCCTGGCAGCTGTCAGGCGGCATGCAGCAACGGGCCTCGATTGCGCGGGCGCTGGCTTTCGACGCTGATCTGCTGCTGATGGATGAGCCGTTCGGAGCGCTCGACGAGATCGTGCGGGATCACCTCAACGAACAGTTGCTGAAGCTGTGGGACAAGACCAACAAGACCATCTGTTTCGTCACCCACTCGATTCCGGAAGCGGTCTACCTGTCCACGAAAATCGTCGTCATGAGCCCGCGTCCGGGCCGGGTCAGCGATGTCATTGAGTCGTCACTGCCGAAGCAGCGGCCGCTTGACATCCGCGAGAGCGAGGAATTTCTGAAGATCGCGCACCGGGTGCGCGACGGCCTGCGGGCAGGGCGCAGCTATGATGAGTGAACAGGTCTGACCATGGACGCCAAGGGCAAAACCATTCCGGTTCTCACGGTTCTCGCTGCGGTCGTGGTGATCTGGTACGCCTGCGTGGTGTGGATGAATGCGCCTTTTGAGTACGACAAGGCTGAACGGGCGGGCACGGAGATCGGATTCTCGCAACTTGTGTCCAACACCATGAACCAGGAACGGCCCGTCTTGCCGGCTGCCCACCAGGTCGCTGAAGAGATGTACAAGACGATTGTGCTGAAGAAGTTCACCTCCAAGCGCAGCCTCGTCTATCACGGCTGGATCACGCTGTCCGCGACACTGCTCGGCTTTGTCATCGGCACGGCGCTGGGCATCCTGCTGGCTGTCGGCATTGTGCACAACCGGGCGATGGACAAATCCGTCATGCCCTGGGTGATTGCCAGCCAGACCATTCCGATCCTGGCCATCGCGCCGATGATCATTGTTGTCCTCAATGCCGTCGGCCTGTCGGGACTGCTGCCCAAGGCGCTGATTTCCACCTATCTGTCATTCTTCCCGGTCGTGGTCGGCATGGTGAAGGGCCTGCGCAGTCCGGACCGGGCCCAGCTTGACCTGATGCACACCTACAGCGCGTCCACGGCGCAAACCTTTTGGAAACTGCGCTGGCCGTCGTCAATGCCGTATCTGTTCACGTCGCTGAAGATCGCCATCGCAATTTCGCTGGTCGGCGCCATAGTCGGCGAACTGCCGACCGGCGCCGTGGCCGGGCTCGGTGCCCGGCTGCTGGCCGGGTCCTACTACGGTCAGACAATACAGATCTGGTCAGCCCTGTTTACCGCGGCGATCCTGGCGGCGGTGCTGGTGATGATCGTCGGCCTGGCCCATTCGTATGTGCTCAGGCGCATGGGACAAAAGCCGGAAGGGGCGGCGACATGAGCTGGCTCGTGGTCCTGGCGATAGCATTCTGGCTCGCCGCCTGGGCGGTCAATGAGTGGCTCTCACGGCGGACTTTTGCCGATCATTCCGTGCAGAAAACCGTAAACCTGCTGATCCCGTTATTGTTCGGCGTGGCTGTTCTGGTGTTGTGGGAGGGGATCACCCGAGGGCTTGCGGTGCCGCCGGTGCTCTTGCCGCCGCCTTCGATGATCTGGGAGCGCATCATGAATTCGCTGCCCATTCTGTGGGCCGACTTCCAGCAGACGTTCCTGAAGGCAGTGCTGGCCGGCTATGTGCTGGGCTGTGGATCCGGGTTCCTGGTTGCGCTGCTGTGCGACCGATCCTCGTTCCTGAAGCGCGGGCTGTTGCCGCTGGGCAATTTCGTGTCGGCGCTGCCGATCATCGGTGTGGCGCCGATCATGGTCATGTGGTTCGGCTTCGACTGGCAGTCGAAAGCTGCCGTGGTGGT
>JBCCVY010000291.1:0-4823 GCA_039194725.1 Pseudomonadota bacterium | reverse complement strand
ATCAGTTCAATCTCAACAAACGCGCATTCGAAGTCATTCGCATTGATAACGTCATGCTCGACGCCGGCCTCTCTGAAATACGGGATACCCGTTTTCATGTTGCTGACGGTGCGCTTGCCGCCTTCCGTTTCAATCTCCAAGGCGCCGTCAAACAGCGGCACAACCACGTAGTCATATTCATGCCGGTGCCAGCCGGTGTTGTCGCCCCTGTTCTTAAAGCGCCATTCGGTCACGCGGGCACGGTCATTGTTGACAAATTCGGTCGGTATGGCGGTTCCAGCAGCGATGTTGTCACACATGATGGATGTCTCCCTTAGGTTTCAGGTACAGTAGACCAGTTACGCCGGGCGCATTGCCCCAGTTGCTGTTAAATGGTGGTTCCAGACTGAAAGTTTCAAAGGCCGGCGGCATGATCGAAATCGCTCTGTACCAACCTGACATCGCCCAGAATGCGGCAACAAGTGTGCGGCTTGCGGCGTGTCTAGGACTTACCATCCACATAATCGAGCCGGCCGGGTTCGTCTGGAACACCCGGGACTTCCGGCGCGCCGGCATGGACTACATTGATCAGGCCAATATCGTGCGCCAGCCAGACTGGGATGCGTTTCTGGCCGCCATGGCGGACCGGCGCATCGTGCTGGCCACCACCCATGCGCACGGCACCTACATCGATTTCGATTTTCAGGATGACGACACGCTGCTTGTCGGCAGGGAGAGTGCGGGCGTACCGGAGCATGTGCGCGACAGTGTCAGCCACCAGGTGTCAATTCCAATGCAGCCGGGCACAAGGTCATTGAACGTGGCGGTGGCCACAGCAATGATCACCGGCGAGGCGATGCGTCAGACAGCGTGGCATCAAGGCTGACCATCAGCTATGCAGCTGCCGCACTTCCCAAACGGTTCCAAGACAGACTAATGTCGCGCGCATGACTGATACTCTGACTGACATTCACACCCGCCTGGAACCCAACAAGGCCAAGGCCCGGCATTGGTTCGAGAGCTTGCGAGACCGGATTTGCACGAGCTTCGAGAACATCGAGGATGCGCTTGCCTCAGGCCCCATGGATGCAAAACCGGCCGGCCGGTTTGAGCGCACGCCGTGGAGCCGGGACGATGACGGCGGCGGCGGTGTCATGTCGATCATGAAGGGCCGGGTGTTTGAAAAGGTCGGCGTCCACTGTTCAACCGTGCATGGCGAGTTTTCCGAGGATTTCCGCAAGCAGATACCAGGTGCCGACGAGGACCCGCGGTTCTGGGCGTCCGGCATTTCCCTGATTGCTCATCCATGGAATCCGCATGTGCCGACCGCACACATGAACACCCGGTTCGTGGTCACATCGAAGTCATGGTTTGGCGGCGGCGGCGACCTGACTCCGGTGCTGGTGCGCCGGCGCAACCAGGAAGATCCCGACTCGGTCGCATTTCACGCCGCTTTCAAGACGGCTTGCGATGCGCATGATGTGGCCGACTACAAGCGCTACAAGGAATGGTGCGACGAGTATTTCTGGCTCAAGCACCGCGATGAACCGCGCGGCATCGGCGGCATTTTCTTCGACTATCTGGACAGCGGAGACTGGGACGCGGACCTGGCCTTCACCAGGGATGTGGGCCTCGCCTTCGACAAGGTCTATTGCGACATCGTGAGGGCCAATGTGGACACGCCCTGGACCGACGAGGATCGCGAGGAACAGATGGTCAGGCGCGGTCGCTATGTCGAGTTCAACCTGTTGTATGACCGCGGCACCCTGTTCGGATTGAAAACCGGCGGCAACGTCGATTCGATCCTGTCGTCCATGCCTCCGTCCGTGAAATGGCCCTGAACGATCAGATCAGGACCGGCTCCGCGAGCCCGGTGGCCAGACGCAATGTGATCGGCGCCATAACGCTGGTGTTCGGCGCTGACGTGGCCATGGGGCTGACCTATCCGTTGCTCAACCTGCTGCTGGAGGCGCGCGGCGTAGACGAGCGGATTATCGGGCTGAATGCGGCCATGTCGCCGCTGGGCATCATCGTCATGGGAGTGATCCTGCCGCGTCTGGTGGCCAGAAGATCCAGTGCGCCGATCGCATGGATCGCCATGGCCTGCCTGGCGGCATCGATACTGGCCATGGGCCTGTTCACCAGCCTGACGGCCTGGTTTGTCATCCGGTTTGCGCTGGGCGCGGCGGCAGGAGCGCTGTTTGCATTGTCTGAAGCCTGGCTGATGCATTTCACCCCGGATGAAAACAGGGGACGCACCACCGCCATCTACACCACGGTGATGGCGACCGGTTTCGGGGCTGGCACCGCGATCCTGCCGTTTGCAGGAACCGAAGGAATGCTGCCGTTTGTCATGGGCGCCGTTTTCATAGCGCTGGGTTCGCTGCCATTGCTGCTCATCCGGCTTGACGGATCCGAGTTCAAGGCCGACGAGAGCGGTGAAAGGACCGGGATGACAGTGTTTGCCTGGGCGGCACCGTTGCTGCTGCTGGGCGTGCTTACCATGACCCTGTTCGATTCCGTCATGTTGTCGTTCTTCCCAATCTATGCGGTGCGGCTCTCGCTGGAACTGTCAACGGCGGCCTGGCTGCTCGGCGCGGCCGTCGCAGGTGCTGCGCTGTTCCAGCTGCCCATCGGCTGGCTGGCCGACCGCTGGTCCAGGCGCGGGGTAATCTGGGTCGCCACGCTTGGCACCTGTTCCTTGGCGCTTGCCATGCCTGTTGTCATCAAGACGTGGCTTGCCTGGCCGCTGGCCGTTGCGCTCGGCAGCTGCGCCTATGCACTGTACTCGCTGGCACTGGTTGCCATGGGTGACCGGTTCAAGGGACCGATGCTGGTGGCAGGTTCGGCTGCTGTGGCAGCCATGTGGGGCATAGGTGGCATTGCCGGACCGCCGGTGACCGGCTGGGTGTTCAAGGTCGCAGGCCATGAATCACTGCCCTATGTGCTGGCTGCACCCTATGTCGTGTTCGCCGTGTTCCTGGCCATTTCGGGCGGTCACCTGGTGCGGCAGGGCTGGCGCAGACAGCCCTGACCTTGGAGCATGTCAGCATTGACCCGGCCGTGGCTTGACCCCAAACACGGCCTCGTGTCCAGTCGGTTCATGACAGCTATTGCGGACATCCACCCGAGCGTGCGACGGCGCAACCTGCTGGCGGCCTGTGCCGCCATCATCGTGTTCGGCTTTGCCATGGGGCTTTCCTACCCGCTGTTGTCGCTGTTGCTGGAGCGTCGTGGGGTGTCGGAATCAGTTATCGGCATGAACGCGGCCATGTCGCCGCTCGGCATCCTGATGTTTTCCGTTTTCATTCCGGTGCTGGCGCGACGCTTCGGAGCGCGCACGGTTACCATTTCAGCGGCGTTTGCGGCGGCGCTCATAATGCTGTGCTACCGGGTGTTTCCGTCGCTGGAAGCCTGGTTTGTGCTGCGCCTGGCGCACGGCATGGTGGTATCGACATTGTTTGTCCTGTCGGAAAGCTGGGTTGTGAAATACGCCGATCCGGGCTCGCGCGGCAAGGTCGTGGCCATCTACGGCGCCGCGCTGGCGGCCAGCTTCGGGGCAGGGCCGCTGCTGATTTCGCTGATCGGCATTGACGGCTGGCTGCCGTTTGCAATCGGCGCGGGCGTTCTGGTGGCAGCAACCGTGCCGATTGCGCTGATCCGGGAGGAACGCCTTGAACCGGAAGCCCACGCTGGCTGGGGCGACATACTGGCCTTCATACCGAAGGCGCCAATCCTGCTGGCGGCGGTGTTCATCTTTGCCGTGTTTGATGCAGCGACGCTGAGCCTGATCCCGGTTTACGGGGTCAGACTGGGCTATGACCTGGCGGCGGCGTCCAACATGCTGACCGTGCTGATTGTCGGCAACGTGATTTTGCTGCTGCCGATCGGCTGGCTCATTGACCACAAGGACCGGCGCATGGTCATGGCAGGATTGGGGGCGGTGACACTGGCCCTGCTGCTGGTGTTGCCGCTGGTCGCCGGCACCTGGGTGCAATGGCCGGCGCTGTTCATGGTCGGAGCCACCGGTTACGGCATCTACACCTGCGCGCTGGCCATCCTGGGAGACCGGTACACCGGTCACCAGCTGATCGCCGGATCGTCGTCATTTGCCACGATGTGGGGATCAGGCGCGCTGGCAGGTTCACTGATTGCCGGCGGTGCCATGCAGGCAATGGGACCGCATGGTCTTCCGCTGTCGCTTGCAGTGTGCTTCGGTGTCTTCCTGTTGGGAATGTGGCTGCGCCGGGCGCAGCAGCAAGCGTAGCAAAGGGCAAAACAGCAATGACGATGAACAAGACCGTACGACTGGCGCGCAGACCTCACGGTGAGGTGCAGCGTGAGGATTTCACGATTGCCGAAGAAGCACTGGCTGATCCGGCCGAAGGCGAGTTCCGGGTCAAGGCAGCCTATGTGTCGCTTGATCCGGCCATGCGCGGCTGGATGAACGACGGAAAGTCCTATGTGCCGCCGGTGGGCATCGGCGAGGTCATGCGCGGTTTCGTTTCCGGCACGGTGGATGCATCACGGCATCCGAAATTCAAGGAAGGCGATACGGTCTCCGGCCTGCTCGGCGTACAGTCCCATGCCGTCACCGACGGCCAGGGTGTGGCCAAGGCGGACACCTCGCTGGCGCCGCTGCAAACCTGGGTCGGCGGCCTCGGCATGCCGGGCCTGACCGCCTATTGCGGCCTGACATATGTCGGTGAACCCAAGGAGGGCGAAACCGTTGTCGTGTCGGCGGCGTCCGGGGCGGTGGGCCAGGTTGTCGGCCAGATTGCCAATATCTACGGTTGCCGGACAGTGGGCATCGCCGGCGGACCGGACAAGTGCGCGGCTCTGAT
>JBCCVY010000290.1:0-4879 GCA_039194725.1 Pseudomonadota bacterium | reverse complement strand
TTCACGTCAACCCGACGGGAACCCCGCCAGTTTTCCCGCAAGCAAGGAGATTGTGATAGATGTCCCGCAATTATCTGAAGAAGGCCGATTTGACCTCAGCCAGTGGCGCAGACGATGTGCGCGACACCGTGCAGTCGATTCTGAACGACATCGAGACTCGCGGTGATGCGGGCGCGCTCGAATATGCAGCGAAGTTCGACCGCTATGAGGGCAACATCAAGCTGACAGCCGAAGAAATCGAGGCCGCAGCCGCTCAGGTGCCGGAGAAGCTGAAGCAGGACATCCAGTTTGCCCATGCCAATGTGCGCCGGTTTGCCGAAGCCCAGATGGCCACCATGAAGGACATCGAGATAGAAGTTGTGCCTGGCCTGATTGCCGGTCAGAAAAGCATCCCCGTGCGGACTGCCGGCTGTTACATCCCTGGCGGGCGCTACAGCCACATCGCGTCTGCAATTATGACCGTCACCACAGCCAGCGTTGCCGGTTGTGAGAACATCATAGCCTGTTCTCCCCCACGTCCTGATGTCGGCATAGCGCCTGCCATCATCTATGCGGCGCATGTTTGCGGCGCCGACACGATTCTGGCTCTGGGCGGTGTTCAGGGCGTGGCAGCGATGGCGTTCGGCCTGTTTGACCTGCCCAAAGCCGACATCCTCGTCGGTCCCGGCAACCAGTTCGTCGCCGAGGCCAAGCGCATCCTGTTTGGCCGCGTCGGCATCGACATGTTTGCAGGACCAACCGACAGCCTCATCTTGGCCGACAGCACGGCGGATGCCGACATCGTTGCGGCAGATCTGGTGGGCCAGGCCGAGCACGGTTACAACTCGCCGGTCTGGCTGGTCACCGATGATCAGGCTCTGGCCGAGCGTGTGCTGGAAATCGTACCCGGGCTGATTGCAGACCTGCCGGAGCTCAACGCCAAGAATGCCGAAGCGGCGTGGCGCGACTATGCCGAGGTGATTGTGTGTGACACGCGCGAGGAAATGGCCGCAACGTCGGACGACTACGCACCGGAACACCTCACTGTGCAGGCAGAAGACCTGGACTGGTGGCTGGGCCGCCTGAAGTGCTACGGCTCGCTGTTCCTGGGCGAGGAGACCACGGTTGCCTTTGGCGACAAGGCATCGGGCACCAATCACGTATTGCCGACTTCGGGAGCGGCCAAGTACACCGGCGGGCTTTCGGTGCACAAGTATATGAAAATCGTCACCTGGCAGCGGGCCACCCGCGAAGGCGCAAAGCCGGTGGCCGAAGCGACCGCCAGGATTTCACGGCTTGAGGGCATGGAAGGACATGCCCGTACCGCAGATATCCGGCTGGCGAAATATTTCCCCGATGAAGAGTTTGACCTGACAGCGGCCATGTAGAGGGAGAGATGCAGAACGTAACCCAGACAGCCCTGTTCGACATTTCCGGCAAGACGGCGTGTGTGACAGGCGCCAGTGCCGGTCTGGGCAGGCGTTCGGCAAATGTCCTGCTTGCCGCCGGTGTGCGGGTCGTCGGAGTGGCGCGTCGCGGTGACGCGCTCGCCGAATGGGCCGAAGCACATCCCGGTCGGGCAGGATTCGTCGAGGCCGACCTGTCTGACCGGTCCGGCCTGGACCAGACCATCAAGGCGGTCAAGGCGGTGTTCGGGTCACCCGACATCCTGATCAACGCTGCCGGCATCAACACCCGGGAGGCAGCCGATGATGTCACGCCGGAAAACTGGGACCTGACGCTGGACCTCAACTTGTCGGTGCCGTTCTTCCTGGCGCAGGCATTTGTTCCGGCCATGAGGCAGAATGGGTTTGGCCGCATTGTCAATTTTGCCTCCCTGCAAAGCTTCAGGGCGTTTCCCGGCGGCATTGCCTATGGCGCGTCGAAGGGCGCCGTCAGCCAGATGACCCGCGCCATGGCTGAAGCCTGGTCATCGTCCGGTATCACGGCAAATGCGCTGGCGCCGGGGTTCTTCAGAACGGAATTGACCGCGCCGGTGTTTGACGACCCGGACAGAGCGGCACGCAATGCCGCTCAAACCTGCATCGGCCGCAATGGCGAACCTGAGGACATTGATGGCCCGGTGCTGTTTTTCTGTTCGCCGGCATCTTCCTACGTCACCGGGCAGGTGCTGTCCGTGGATGGAGGCTATACGGCCAAATGAACGCACCCGACTATATTCGATTGCCACACACGAGGAGTAAATTCTGTGTCCGTTAACACCAAGATCGTGGATGACCTGGTCGCCAACAAGGTCGAGTTTGTCACCACCGTTCCCTGCAAGCAGCTTGCCGGCGTCATCGACGAGATCGACGCCTGCGACAAGATCTACCACATACCGTCGAACAAGGAAGACGAAGGCATGGGGCTGTGTGCCGGTGCCTTCATGGGCGGCAAGCGACCGGCCATCATCATGCAGAACACGGCCATCGGCGTGACCATCAACACGCTGGTGACACTGACACAGTACTATCGCATGCCGTTGCCCATGCTGATCTCCTACCGCGGCGAACTGGGCGAACCGGTCGCATGTCAGGTCGAGATGGCGGTGCACACGAAAGCCCTGCTCAGCCAGCTCAACATTCCGACCTACCATTTCCACCAGGAGGAAGACGCCGACGAGCTGGACGCAATTCTGAAATACACCTTCATGTGCAACAAACCGGTTGCCATCCTGACTGACGCCAGCTTCTGGAAAGGATACTGATCATGATCCGCTCTGACATCCTGCGCGACATCGCGCCCATCATTCGTGACCATCTGGTCATCTGCAATATCGGCCTGCCGAGTCAGGAACTGCACCTGACCGACGATCAGCCGACCAACTTCTATATGCTGGGCACTATGGGCCTGTCTTCGTCCATCGGGCTTGGCCTGGCGCTGGCGCAGGACAAGAAGGTCATCTCCATTGATGGAGACGGCTCCGTTCTCACCAACTTCGGCACCCTGCCGACGATCGCCAACAACGTCGCCGACAATTTCATCCTGCTGATCATCGACAATGGAAGCTACGGTTCCACCGGTGACCAGCCGACTTATGCAGGCAAGAAGACATCGCTTGCCGCCGTGGCCGAGGCGTGCGGTTGTGAAAACGTGGTCGAATGCAGCGCCGAAGACACCGGCAAGACCATCCAGGCGGCATTGGACAGCAACAAGATGACCATCATTGTCGCCAAGTGCGAAAGCGGCAACGTCAAGGTTCCGGTTATCACTATGGACCCGGTGGTCATCCGCGACAGGTTCATGAAGGCGGTCCAGGCGTAAGGATCCGTTCGTTGTTTGCCTCGGACGAAATCCACTCAACAGAAGATGCGCGTGCCCTGGCGCGCGCGCGTCTGCCATGGATGGTGTTCGACTACATCGACGGCGCGGCAGGCGAGGGGCACGGTGAAGCTCTAAACCGGGCCGCAATGCGCGACCTGCGCCTGCAGCCGCGCATCCTGGTCAATGTCACCGAGCGCGATCTCGGCGTTAAGGTGTTTGACCATGACGGATTGCGGCCGTTCGGGGTCAGCCCGATGGGCATGTGCAACCTGGCCACACCGGGGGCCGATCTGATGCTGGCCCGCATGGCGGCGCTCTACAAGGTGCCGGTTGGCGTGTCGACAGTGGCCTCTACGTCGCTCGAAACCATGATCGAGGAATCCGACGGTCATGCCTGGTTCCAGCTTTACATCAGCGGCGACGGCAGCAGCACCAAAGGGCTGGTGGAACGGGCCCAGGCATGCGGCTACCGGACACTGGTGGTGACGCTTGACGTGCCGGAGGTGGGCCGGCGACCGCGCGAGTTGCGGCGTGGTTTCAAGATGCCGTTCAAGATCGGGCCGCGCCAGTTCATCGATTTTGCCCTGCACCCGCGCTGGTCGATCTCGACCCTGCTGAACGGACGGCCCGAGATGGCGAACTTTACCGGGCCGGACAGCACATTTGACCGCACTGAAAGCCGGGCAGCCGCAGACTGGGCGAAACTGAAAGGCCTGCGCGAGCAGTGGCGGGGACAACTGGTGGTCAAGGGGGTCCTGAGTGTCGAGGATGCGGTACAGCTCAAACAGGTGGGAGTTGACGCCGTGCAGGTGTCCAGCCATGGCGGCCGGCAACTGGACAGTGCGCCGCCTCCGATCGCGATGTTGCAGCGCATTCGCGACGCCGTTGGAAAGAATTATCCGCTGTTCTACGATTCCGGCATTCGATCGGGCGAAGACATCGTCAAGGCCTATGCCATGGGCGCGGATTTCGTATTTCTCGGACGTCCGCTGCTGTTCGCCATGGCTGCCGGCGGTGGCAGCGGCCTGACGCAACTTTGCGACGTGCTGAGTGATGAAACCAGCCTGACCCTGGCGCAGCTGGGCAGGACATCGATGCAGGACCTGTCGGGTACCCTGGTCTCAGAGTAGGTGGCTGCTTACGAACCGGCTGTTAAGCATGACCTGCGACATCTGCGCCACCTGGAGTTGCCTTGCTTGACTTCGATACCCACATCTGCGCTTGTGCGGCCATTGGACATGGGCTGCGGCTGAATTGAGTCGCTCAACTGTGTTGATGCCCGTGACAGACGTTTTTCTTCGGTGGCGACCTTGAGCCATCAAACCTGGGTTCACTGCCCGTTGCCGTCGAAAAGAAACCCAGATGCGCCGACGCTTTCGCGCGCATTGCATACAAGAAAGAACGATAACTTGAAATTTTCCGACCTCGGCCTCGACAGGCCGTTGCTCAATGCGCTTGATGCATTGGGCCATGATGTGCCTACGCCAATTCAGGTGAAGGCAATCCCTACAATTTTGGACCGCCGTGACGTTATCGGGCTTGCCCAGACAGGGACCGGCAAGACCGGCGCATTCGCATTGCCGCTGTTGCAGCGGCTTGCTGCAACTGGCGGGCGGCCGAAACCGTATACCTGCCG
>JBCCVY010000289.1:0-4959 GCA_039194725.1 Pseudomonadota bacterium | reverse complement strand
CCCGCCTGATGGCGAAAAATGCTCGACAAGGCAAAAGCCTTGCCTTGCGCTGTTTCACCGTCATTCGAATGTTTTGGTTCAAACAGAATTGCATAAGATTGATGGGTCCTGACCCTAGAGCTTTCCCGACCGACGCAAAAAAGGCCGGACCTTCAACTGAGGTCCGGCCTTTTGCTTGGGCTCGTGCCGGAGCCCGGCAAATCCGTGTCTGGTTTAGCTGGCGGCTTTCATCTGCTGCCAGGTATTCCTCTGGTTCAGCATGCGTTTGAGAAATGCCAGGTTCTGCTCGACCTGATCGGGCGGCAGGTCACGGCTGGCAATTTCGCTTGCCTCCTTGAACCGGCCTTGCAGCCCGACTGACAGCGCTAGGTTCTGGCGCAAGGTCTGGTTGAATTCACCCTCCGGCAAGCGTTGCGCGGCTCGCAGCGATGTCTCGGCCTGTTTCAGGTTGCCCTCAAGGATGTAGGACATGCCGATATTGTTGTGGATCGAAACCTTTTGCGGCTGTTCCGCCAGTGCGCTCTGGTAGGCTGCGCGGGCCTGGCGGTGCTGGCCAATCTGATCGTATGCCGATCCCAGCGCCGAATACACCTTCCAGTTGTTCTCACCCGCCGCAATGGCCTTGTTCAACTGCTTGATGCCGGCAGCCGGGCGGCCGGCCAGCACCAGTTCCTTGCCCAGGTAAGCGACCAGCTTCGCGTCGTTCGGATTGTGGGTCAGCGTTGTTTCCAGCACCTTGATCAATGCAGGCTTGTTGCCACCGGCGTCCAGCAATCGGGCATAGGTGACGGCACGCCTGACGCTCTTGGGATTTTCCCTCCAGGCGTTTGCAGCCTCCGCGGTTTCCCGGATCGAGGGTTGCGGTTTTACAGAACCGGTGACAACCGGATCCGCAGAGTTGGAGGAGAGCCTGTTGTCGCCGGCACATCCGGTGAGCAACAGCGCTGCCGTGCAGGCAGCTGCTGCCAGCTGTTGGCGTAGTGTCATTGTGAAGTGTTGCCGCCGCATTTGTTTACCCCTATCGATGGAATCACCGACTGGCCGTTAATCTCAGATGCGATTTTGGAGCGTGAACCCTCAATAAACTGTTAACCATGATTGACGGTCTGTTGCCGGGCCGCCATTTTGTGGGCTGTGAGCCGTTTTCGCGGCGGCAATCGCATCCGGCCTTACCTCAACCCGATCAACCAGGACGCATCAGTCATGACATCTGCAAAATCAACACTCCTGAGCGCGTCAAAGGCCGCATCAGCCGTACCGGTGCACGCGGTCACGCCGGACACCCTGTCTGCCCTTGTCAACCAGCTTTCCGCTGTTCAGCAAGCCTGGGTCGAGGCCAACGGGTTCAAGGCCAAACCGAACAGTCATCTGTGCATCGCCGACAAGTCTGGCGGGCTGGAGATGGTTTTGTATGGTGCACGCGCCGGCGACACTGCTGACCCGTTTGAGCCCGGGGCATTGTCGACGAAGCTGCCTGCAGGTGACTATTGCCTGGCGTCCGGATTTTCCAATCCGGACCTGGTTGCCCTGGGATGGCTGCTGCACAGTTACAGGTTTACCCGATATCTGAGTGACGCCGAGGCTGCCGGATCCGGCGAGGGTGTCCGGCTCGTGTGTCCTGACAATGTGGACCGGGCCAATCTGCTGGCCCGCGCCGATGCTGTCATGCTGGGGCGTGATCTGATCAACACGCCGGCCGAAGACATGGGACCATCTCAGCTCGAGGCTGAAATGCGTGCCGTCGCGCGGCGCTTCAAGGCGACGATGACCGTGACCAGGGGCACGGCGCTTGAAAAGAAGTTTCCGCTGATCCACATGGTCGGACGCGCCGCCGACGATGCCCCGCGCCTGCTGGATTTGCGCTGGGGGGCCCAGCGTGCACCGAAAGTTACCCTGGTGGGCAAGGGCGTGTGTTTCGACAGCGGCGGTCTCGACCTGAAATCCGCCTCCGGCATGGCCTTGATGAAGAAGGACATGGGTGGCGCGGCTGCGGTGCTGTCGCTCGCCTCCATGATCATGGCGGCGCAGTTGAAGGTCAGGCTTCGGGTGTTGATACCGGCAGTTGAAAATGCCGTGGCCGGAAACGCCTTCCGGCCGGGCGATGTTCTGACCAGCCGCAAGGGCCTGAGCGTCGAGATCGGCAATACGGACGCTGAGGGCCGCCTCGTGCTGGCCGATGCGCTTGACCTGGCGGACGCCGAGCGTCCGGACATGTTGATCGACATGGCAACCCTTACCGGTGCGGCCCGTGTCGCGCTTGGTCCGGACCTGCCGCCGTTTTACACCGACGACGATGAACTGGCCGACCATCTGGTGCGCCACTCCGTGGCCAGCAACGACCCCGTTTGGCGGCTGCCGTACTGGCCGCGCTATAATGACCTGTTTTCCAGCAAGATCGCCGATATCAACAATTCCGGCACCGGCGGCTTCGCCGGTTCCATTACGGCGGCGCTGTTCCTCAAGCGCTTTGTCGAAAAGGCCCATGCCTACGTCCATCTCGACATTTATGGCTGGGTGCCTGCTGCCCGTGCCGGCAGGCCCAAAGGTGGCGAGCCGCAGGCCGCCCGTGCCCTGTTCTCGCTATTGAGTGAACGCTACCCTGCTGCCTAAAATCGGAACTTTTACCTGTTTACGCCACAAAAATCGCTTGTACAGCGTCCGGAATCACGTTTAAATGAAACGGGTCCGTAACGATTCGCGGATAAGATTTGGCAGACCGATGTGACTTGGATCTGGCAGTTCTGGTGAGTTGTGGTTGGTGTGAAGTGAGTGGCAATTGTTCCTGAAATGGGAGCGATTGATGAACCGAATGAGTATTCAACTGACAACGGCGGAAGTTCTCGGCTTGTGGCACAATGTGCACCTGGCGCTGGTTCGTGATGACGAGCCGGATTTGTCGGCCCGCCAGGTAACCATTCTTTTGACCGTATACCTGGAGGCGCCGCCTCATACGGTCCGCGATCTGGCCGCGCGTTTGCAAGTGTCTAAACCGGTGATCACCCGGGCGTTGGATACCATGGGAAAGCTTGGTCTTGTGAGCAGGCGCCGTGACGAGAAAGACCGGCGCAACGTGCTTATCCAGCGCACCGTGGACGGAGCGTTGTTTGTTGAGCGCCTTGCCGATACAATTTCCGTGCGCGCACAAGAGTTGAGAACAGATCTATGACCCTGGATCCACGTCTTCATGCCTACCGCGAGGATATTGCCGACATTGCATTGCGGGGCAAGGTCGATGCGCTGCGCTTCGTAAAACCGGAACTGCGCCAGATATCGGTTTCCATCGCCTCGGTTCACGCGGAGCCGCGCATGGACGCAGCCACCGTCACCGAGGCCCTGCTGGGCGAGCGGGTCAATGTGTATCAGGTCAATGACGGCTGGGCATTCGTGCAACTGGCCCTGGACAGCTATGTCGGCTACCTGCCGGCGCGCTGTTTGACCAACCAGGTGATGGACACCACCCATCGTATCGCGGTGCCGTCAACGCTGCTCTACGTCAAGCCGGACATCAAGTCGAACCCGGTCCAGCACGTCTACATGAACTCGCTGGTCTCCGCCATCAAGATCGAGGGAGACTTTGCCCGCCTCAGGGACCATCGTTATGTCTGGCTGAAGCACCTGATGGCGTCCGGCACCAGCTGGGATGATCCGGCAACCGTTGCCGAGGCGTTCGTCAACGCACCTTACATGTGGGGCGGCAAGAGCGCTGCCGGGCTGGACTGTTCAGGCCTTGTGCAACTGGCATGGCAGGCGTGCGGCTTTGACTGTCCGCGCGATGCCGACATGATCCAGATGGGCTTTGGAAAACCGCTGAAGCGGGATCGCGAACTCAGGCTGGCGCGCAATGACATGGTGTTCTGGAAGGGCCATGTCGGCCTGATGCTGGACGCCACCAACCTGATCCATTCCAACGGCCATCACATGCAGGTTGTCGTGGAACCCTTAAGCGGCGCCATCAAGCGCATCGCCGGTCTGTACGGCCAGGTCACCGGCGTGTCGCGGGTGCCGGAGATGTACAAGTCTGAGAACACCAGCGAGGCGGCTCAGTAGCCCGTCCGGCGGTTGACGGTGTTTTGCAGGTCGCCACCTGCTTCATGGCGTCTGATTTGATCCAATATGTACCTGCACAGCGCTTCAGGATCGCTGTCAGCGGCATTGTGAGGTGTGACCGTCACCTTTGGATGGCGCCATAGCCGGCTCTGTGTCGGCAATGGCTCGGTTTCAAACACGTCCAGGGTCGCAGCGCCAAGCTCGCCGGCATCGAGGCTGGCAAGTATGTCCGCCTCGACCTGCAGTTTTCCGCGTCCGGCATTGATCAGCACCGGCGCGCCCAGCGGTCCGTCACCGGGAAGTTTCCGAAACAGGTCGCGGTTAAGTATGCCATTGGTGTCGGGCGTGTGCGGCAGCAGGCACACCAGGATATCGCTGACAGCCAAGAACGCATCCAGTTCGTCCTGTCCGGCATAGGCGGTGACGCCAGCGACCTGTTTGGCGGAGTTGCTCCAGCCGTTGACCTGAAAACCCAGGTGAACCAGTTTTTCCGCCGCGTCGCGGCCAAGTTCGCCCAGCCCCATGATGCCGACGCGCATCGATGCGGCCGACCATTGCGGTCTCTCGGTCCAGTCAGCCTTCGCCTGGTCGGCATCCAGCAGCCTTTGCTGGCGATGATGCATCAGCACATGCAGGCAGACATATTCACTCATCCGCATGGTCAGGTCCGGGTCGACCACCCGCACCAGCGGCACGTCAGGCAGCTGCGGCTCGCTCAGGATATGATCAACACCTGCACCCAGCGAGAAGATCGCTTTCAGGTTTGGAAAGCCGGACAGAACGCGCTCCGGCGGTTGCCAGGCCAGCGCATAGCCAACCTCTTCTGGCGTGGTACCGTCATCGGGCCAACTGCACACGCCCAGTTCCGGTGCAAGATGTTGAAACCGGTCGATCCAGGGTTGCGGATCCCAT
>JBCCVY010000288.1:0-4995 GCA_039194725.1 Pseudomonadota bacterium | reverse complement strand
TTCGGGCGTGCAGATGGGCGGCTGGTTCAACAAGGAGGTCAACGATCTCGAGGCCTATCGCGGCCTGAAGATGAGAATACCCGGTCTCGGCGGGGAAGTGATCAAGGCTGCCGGCGGCGCCGTGGTAAACCTGCCGGGATCCGAAATTCTGGGTGCGCTTGAAACGGGCAGCATCGATGCGACCGAATGGGTTGGCCCGTACAACGACCTGGCTTTCGGCCTCTATAAGAAGGCCAAGTACTACTATTATCCGGGCTGGCATGAGCCTGGAACAACGCTGGACAACTTCATCAACCTGAGCGAGTGGGAGAAGCTTCCTGCCGACCTGAAATCAGTGGTCGAGGCAGCCAATGTCGCGGTCAACCAACTGGTTCTCAGCGAGTTCGTGGCCAAGAACAACTCATCCCTGAGGACGCTGATCAAGGATCACGGTGTCATTCTGAAGCAGTTCCCGAAATCGGTCCTGAGCGGGTTTGCCGGGCTGTCCAAACAGGTCGTGAACGATCTTGCATCCAACGACTCCCTGAGCCGCAAGGTTCTGGACAACATCCAGAACTTCAGAAGCGAAGCGGTGGCATGGACAAGCCTGTCTGAAACCACATTCACCGCATCGCGTTTCCTGTACTCCTATAACAAGGGGTAATGCTGCCGGGCTGTTTGAAACACTTCGTAACCGGTGCAGCCCTGAACGGCAGGACCAGCAAGTTGCGGGTCACGGCATCCGCGCCGGATCATCCTCGGCCATCGGTGGTCCGTCGTCCTGTGCCGATGCCGACGGCATGGCGAGCAGCCAGAGAGCAAGGACGGTTGCCAATGCGACGCCGCGCAGTCCTGTCGGCGTGGCGCTAGTCGCTCAACGTTCCAACAGACCTTCGCGCCAGAACCACAAGCGCATCGGCGATGTGCTTGTCGGCAATGTTGTAGTCCTTGGCCTTGACCCGGATCTTGTGTGCTTCATGCAGTACGTCTGCATGTGTGAGCCCGTGCGGCGGATCGAACTTGTAGCAGGCAAGCTCCAAGAGCTGGCCCAGGGGATCGCGGAAATACAGTGAGTCCATGAAACCTCGGTCGATATTGCCCGTATTGGAAAACCCGGCCGCATCCAGACGTTCGGCCGCCTGGGTGTAGGTGGCGCGCGACACGATGAAGGCAAGGTGATGCAGGTTGCCGACATCGTTCGGGTTGGGTGTGGCATCCGCTTGCCAGCCTTCATTGGTGAAGATGGTGATCAGCCTGCCGTCGCCGGGGTCGAAATACAGGTGGTTGGTGTCAGGCGCGTCGAGATTGGGTTGCTCAAACACGAACGGCATGCCGAGGATGCCTTCCCAGAAATCAATCGAGGTCTGGCGGTCGGCGCCGTTCAGGGTGATGTGGTGAACGCCTTGGGTCTGGATAACGGCCATCAGTCTGTCCAATCATGGGTGTTTTCGATGTCACGGACTTCGGTTTTCAGTATCTTGCCATAGTTGCTCTTCGGCAGCACATCAACAAACCGATAGGCCTTCGGCCGCTTGAAGCGGGCCATGTTGGCCAGGCAGTGGGCATCGGCTTGCTGTTCGCTCAGATCATAGCCTTCTTCGCGGACCAGATAGGCAATCACCACCTCGCCCCAGTCAGGGTGCGGCCTGCCGATGACGCAGACTTCAGCCAGTTCCGGCATCTGCAGCAGCACCTCCTCAATCTCGCGCGGATAGACATTGGTGCCGCCTGAAATGATCATGTCCTTGGAGCGGTCGGTGATGGTCAGGTAGCCGTCTTCGTCGAACACGCCCACATCGCCGGTCCACAGCCAGCCGTCACGCAGGGCAGATGCGGTGGCTTCCGGGTTGTTCCAGTAGCCGAGCATAACGGAATCGCCGCGGCAGACGATCTCGCCCTTTTCGCCGACCGGAACTTCCGCACCGGTTTTGTCGACGACCCGGACATGCACGCAGGCATCCGCCACGCCGGCGGTGCCGAGACGGTGGCGCCATTTCGGGTGATCGCGGTCGGCGATATCTTCGCGCGACAGGTGGGTGATGGTCATCGGACTTTCGCCCTGTCCGTACAGCTGGGCCAGTTTCGGCCCAAACCGATCCAGTGCGGCGATACAGTCTTCGACATACATCGGCGCGCCGCCATAGATGATCAGCTTCAGGTTGCTGACATCCGTTTCGCCGGGCCAGGTCGTCAGGCGCCGCACCATGGTCGGAGCGGCAAACATCGACACGCCGCACCAGTGAGAAACAAGCTCGAAGATTTCGCCTGGGTCAAAGCCGCCGGATGCGGGCACGATGTTGCAGGCACCGGCGCACACGTGCGGAAACATCCACATGCCGGAACCATGGCTCAAGGGGGCCGGGTGAATAATGCAGTCTGCCGGCATGACGCGGTCGAAATCGGAGAAATAGTTCAGCGTCATGGCGACGATGTTGCGATGCGACAGCATGGCGCCCTTGGGCCTGCCCGTGGTGCCGGACGTATAGAACAGCCAGGCTAGTTCGTCCGGTTCGACAAAGCAGATTTTCACCGGGTCGTTGCCGAGCAGGTCCACATAGGCTTCTGACGTAACATCGATGATGTAGTCGATGCCGTCAGCATCGGCGGCCCTGATGGTCTCCCCTAGCGCAGGGGTTGCGAAGCACGCCCTGCAGCCGGAGTTTTCCAGGATATAGGTGAACTCCGACGTGTGCAGCTTGGCATTCATCGGAACGGCGGCCAAGCCGGCATGCCAGATGGCAAACAGCACCTCGAAATACTCCGGCACGTTCTTCATGGCCAGTGCGACCCGGTCGCCCCGGTTCAGGCCAAGGCCCAGCAGGCCGCCAGCCAGCCGTTCGACCCGGTTGCGAAGTTCACCGTGGGAGAGAACGACGTCCGGGCCCAGGCCCACAGCCGGATCATCAGGGCGTTCCAGTGCGTTGCGTTCAATCCAGTGCGCCAAATTCATGGGGAAAGCAGTTCCTTGAAAAGTGAATAGCCAGACACTTGCCCAATCAGCCGCGCAGGTTCAAGTAGGTGTCGTACGGCGGAGACGATAATCTGATGCAAACAATGGAAAAAGCAAAGCCAGGGCGCGGCACCGGCTTTATCTGTTTTGCCGTTGTAGCCGGGTGCTGGATCTGGCAGCTGGGGTATGCAGCGTTTGCCGGGCTGGTGCAGGCCTTCACCGATCCGCCAAAGTGCGTGGCCGGGTGGTTGTGGCCCGAGCCGCTGCCGTGGACCGCGTGCCGCGGTTTCGGGCTCAGCGACCGTGTGCAGCACTGGATCGGCATTCCTGGCGATTTCGCCATGTATCCGTTTGCGCTATGGCCCTATGCTTGGTCCAGCGGCCTGTACACATCGCCGATGTTCTGGCTGAACTCCGGCATTCACCTGCTGGCACTATGGTGGCTGGGAAAGGCTCTGGTCGGCAAGGTTATTGCGCGATAGTCTCCGCTGCCTGACGCACAGGGAGATTAGCAGATGTCCAGACCAAACAATGATTTCTACCAACCGGTGCCCGGCCTTGAAGTGCCGCGCTTTGCCGGTGTGGCCAGCTTCATGCGCCTGCCGCAGGTGAAGCTGGAAGACGCAGGCGATGTGGATATCGGGCTGATCGGGGTGCCGTGGGACGGCGGCACCACCAACCGTCCCGGTCCGCGCCATGGCCCGCGCCAGATGCGCGATGCGTCGGCGATGATCCGGAAAGTCCATCATCACCTGAAGATCGAACCGTTCACACTTGCCAATGTCGCCGACATAGGCGATGCGCCGGTCAATCCTGCGGATCTGATGGACGCGTTGTCGCGCATCGAGACATTCTATGACCGGGTGGTGGCAGCAGGCATTAGGCCACTGTCGGCAGGCGGCGACCATCTCTGCTCGCTGCCGATCCTGCGCTCGCTGGGCCGGGACAAGCCGGTCGGCATGGTGCAGTTCGATGCCCATTCGGACCTCTGGGACAGCTATTTTCACGGTTCCAAGTTCACCCACGGCACGCCTTTTGCCAGGGCCATCGAGGAGGGCGTGCTGGATCCGAAGCGCACCGTCCAGATCGGCCTGCGCGGCGGTGTCTACGACTGGTCGGACCGTGAATTCGGCGAGAAACACGGCGTGACCATGATCGACATGGAAGAAGCCATCGCCAACGGCCTCGATGACACCATGAAACGGGCGCGCGATATCGTCGGTGACCAGGAAACCTATGTCACCTTCGACATCGACTGCCTGGACCCGGCCTTTGCGCCCGGCACCGGAACCCCGGAGGCCGGCGGCTTCACCACACGCGAAGCCCAGGCCATGCTGCGCAGCCTTCGCGGCCTCAACATCATCGGTGCTGACGTGGTCGAAGTGTCGCCGCCGTTCGACGCATCGGGTTACACGGCGCTGGCGGGCGTCACCATGATGTTTGAATTGTTGTGCATCATGGCCGAGCGTGTGTAATCTCCGGCGACCGACCAAGAAAATTCAGACACAGGGAAGGACGTCCATGTCTCGCTTCAACCAACTCGCATTTGCATTCACACTGACTGCCGCAGCGGCTCTGCCCTTCGCGGCAAACGCGGAAACCCGCGTCACCTACAAGTCGGCCAAGTCCACGTCATCCTATTACCAGATGGGCGTGCAGCTTGCCGAAGCGGTCAAGAAGGGCTCCGGCGGCAACATCATACTGACCGTGGAAGAGTCGCAAGGCTCGGTGCAGAACGTCAAGGAAGCGGCAACCAGAACCGGCAACTACGTGTTCACCACGCCGCCGGTGCTGGTCAAGCTGGCACAAGCCGGCAAGAAGATGTTCGAGCCGAAGAACGCAAAGTTCGACGACATCAGGGGGCTGTTCCCAATTCCGTCGCTGACAATGCATTTCGTGGTTCGGCAGGATTCAGGCGTCACCGAGTTCACCGGCCTCGAAGGCAAGACCTTCCTGATCGGCAAGGGCAGCTTCGGTGCCCGGGAAGCGGCAAAATACATCAAGCTGTTCGGCCTTGAAGGCAAGGTCAACCTGGCCGAGGTCGAGCTGTCGTCGGCGGTGTCGGC
>JBCCVY010000287.1:0-5001 GCA_039194725.1 Pseudomonadota bacterium | reverse complement strand
TCGGCAAACATGGCATAAAGCACCAATGCCGCCAGCATGGCGCCGACCAGCTGCGCGATCATGTAGACAATGCCGAGCGGAATTGACATCCGGTCATAGACCACTGCGACCAGGGTGATAGCCGGGTTGATATGGGCTCCGGAGTATGCAGCCGTGGCATAGATCGCCAGGCTCACGCCAATGGCCCAGACCACAGCAACCTGCCACAGGCCGGTCTGGGCGCCGGCCGCGACCGCAGCCTGAACGGCGCCGACACCGAAGAACACGAGAATGAACGTGCCGAACAGTTCGCCTGCGGCAGCCGTCATCATGGACGGCTTGCTGGAGGCCTGTTCGGCGGACATTTCGGCTGCAGATGTTTCGGTCGTCATTTAATTCCCCACTTGAAGAGAGGTGCTGCCAACAGCACCATCAGCCCGCACGTTTTCCAGATCGGCATCCTTGAAGTCGGCACCTGTCACGTTCGCCAGAGACAGGTCCGCCCCGTTCAGCGACGCGCCGGTAAATTCGGCATTCGAAAAGTCGGTGCCGGCAGCCCGCACCAAGGTCAAGTCGGCCTGTGCCAGACTTGCGCCGCCAAACCGCGCCCCCTTCACAATCGCACCAGACAGGTTTGCCCCGGCAAAGCTGGCGCCCTGCGCGTCGGCCCAACTCAGGACGGACAGGGCGAGATTGGCACCGGAGAAGTCAGCTCCGGTAAGGTCGGCCTCGCTGAAATCCACGCTTTTGAGATCCGCGCCTGACAGCGTGGCGCCCGACAGGTTGGCGGCTTTCAGTCGCGCTGCGGACGGCGCGTCGTTGCCGGGCACAAGCGCCCCCAGCTTTGCGTTGCTCAGGTTCGCAGCGCTGAGGCTGGCCTGAAACAAGTTGGCATCGCGCAGCATCGCACCGGAAAGGTTGGCCATGTCCAGTTGCGCCCGGGTCAGGTCGGCGCCAGGCAGAAATGCGGCCTTCATATCGGCTCCGCCCAGTTTTGCACCTTTCAGTTTGGCCCTGGCCAGGAAGCTGCCGGACAGGTTCGCTCCCGTCAGGTCGGCAAAGGTCAGATCCGCGTTGCCGAGGTTGGCGCCGGTGAAATCCGCACCGGACAGGTCGGCGCCGCGGAAATATGCCTCGCGCAGGTCTGCACCGCGGAAACTGGCGCCGGACAGGTCGGCACCTGAAAAATTGGCCCCAACCGCTGACGCATTGTCGAGTTTCTGATTGGCATACCGGCCGTTCTGGTACTCGCCGCCATCCGTGACGTCCTGGGCGGCAACAGGTGAAACCATCAGCAGAAACGCAAGAAAGGCCAGTCTGATCATGAGCCTATCCCGCGAAGTTGGTTGGTTTGAACGACACCGTTGCCGACAGTTCCGGCACCGGTCCGATGCGCCGAATGTCGGCCCACACACCCTTGTACCAGGGAATCGTCGTGTCGGGATCGACATGATCGGATATCAGATCGCCCACGGCTCCGCGCGGCTGCCCGAACAGCATGAAGCAGTGCCCCGGTTTGACTGCATCGGCAGGATAGGCCATGGCCTGAACCGTCCCGGTTTCATTGTAGACCTCTACCAGGTCGCCCGGCCCGATGGCCAGTGCAGTCGCGTCGTCGGGGTGAATTTCAAGATAAGGGACCGGTGCGCGTTCGCGGTAAAACTCCAGATACCTGTGATGGAACGCCGTCTGCCAGATGTGGTTGGAGCGGCCGTTGTTAATCCAGAACCTGTGGTTGCTGCGCTGTCTCTCGACGACCGCGGCATATCCCGTCCATGGCGGCGGCGCCGGAATGAACTTCGCCTTGCCCGACGGGGTACCGAACTTCCGGTCTTCATACAGGCGCTCGGTCCCGACCAGCGCACCATTGACCAGCCGTGTCGGGGTCTGAATGCCGTTGTTGCCCAGCGTGCGCAGCACATCATAGTCAACACCGGCATAGCCTTCCATCGGATCGCTCGGCTTGCCGGAAAACGTGTACCTGGCGTCAATGAAGACGGCCTCGTCATCGGCCCAGTCAAAATCCAGGAACCGGTTCGCCATCTCCGGATTGGCGTCGGCGACGTAAAGCGTGTGCAGGCGGCGGGCAAACCGGGCCATGATGCCCCAGTCGGGCAGTGCGTCGCCGGGCGGTTCCATGAACTTCTGGTAGAGGCGCAGCCGGCGCTCGCCGTTGATCGACGTCATGTCATACTCGCCCCAGGTCGCAGCCGGCAGCACCAGATGGGCCAGATCGGTCGTCGAGGTCGGATAGATGTCCTGGCCGATCAGGAACATCCCGCCCTGTTTGAGCGCCTCGACAACGGCGGCAACCCGCTCGGCGGCCGGCCGGCCGCGGGTCTGTTCCAGGGCGTCGGCAACCGGCTGGCGACGCTGTTTCAGGCTGCTTGCCAGGGCTTCGGCGCGCAGGGTCGTCAGGACAGGGTTGCAGCCGCCGACCCAGAACACCTTGGTTTCGCCACGCCGGACGGCTTCGTCTATATTGCGCGCCGGCCTGGGCGCCGACGCCGGTGGCCGCACATAGGCCTCCTGATGGCCACCCAGCCGGCTGCAGCCGGTGCCGGGGCGGCCGAAATTTCCGGTCAGCAGGGCGAGGTCGATGATGCTGGCGATGTTCTCATAGTTCTTGTAGCCCCAGATCAGCCCCTTTTCGTAATGGAACAGTGTCCGGCGCCGGACGTTTTGAGCCTTAGGCTTCGCAATCCATTCAGCTGCCTTGACGATGTCAGAAACGGCAATGCCGGAGCGCTGCGAAGCCTCGGCAAGAAACTCGTCCCGGTCGCGGCCGAGCATCAGTGTCGAGCGCTGATAGCTCTCATAGGTCTGAACCTCGGTGTGTTTGCGAATGAAGCCGGTGTCGTGCCATTTGCGCTCCTGGATGACGCGGGCAATGGCATTCAGCAGCCAGATGTCGGAGCCCGGTTCATTCTGCAGGTGCAGGACATTTTCCGCCCCTGCCGCGTTCTCAGCCGTCGCAACCGTCATGGTGCGGCGCGGATCGACGATGATCATGCGCCCGCTGGCCGAGGGTTCGCCGGGAAAGGCGCTTTCCTTCATGCCCTGCGACGTGCCGGCCAGGTTCAGGACCATGTGGTTCAGGAAATAGTTGGTCTGCGTCTCATACGGGTTGGCGCCGACGATCACAATGGTGTCGGCAAGCTGCGCATCGACATAGGCATTGGTCAGCGGCGCGATGCCGGCATCGCCCGCCGCATGCACTTCGGAGTTGTAGGCAGGCCGGTTGTGGATGGAGATCGTGCTGGTCTTGATACCGTTGAAAAAGAACCGTCCGATGGCCCAGTTGTTTTCAAACCCGCCACCACCGCCGCCGTGATCGAAGAATTTCATTCCGACCGAGTTCGGACCCCAGCGATCCATGACAGCCTTGATGACACGCGCGCCCAGGTCAGCCGCTTCATCCCAGCCGACGGCTTCAGATGAGGCGCCGGACCGGATGGCGGGAGACGTCAGCCGGGTCCTGGTCGGCCCGTCGGGCCGGTACAGGCTGGCCGCCAGGCCGGCACCGCGCACCGATGCCAGGCCGGAATTCACCTGGCAGGCATCGTCGGGCAGGATGGCAACACTGTAGCGTCCGTCCTTCTGGGTGATGACCGAGTGGGCCAGCGGGGCGACCCAGGCGCCGAGCGCCGGCTGCTGTTCGCGAAAGTCTACGTTGAGGGCATTCTCGTCAGGCGCTGCCCCGCCATCTTCGCCTTCCGGCCACTTGAAGACCTTGTATCCGCACCCGACGATGCAGAACTGGCAGACAGTGTTGAACGTTTCAGCGTTCTTTGGCGGCAGCGGCGTATCTGTCATCCGGCTAAATCACATTTGTCTGGCGACCGTAAATCAGTCCGGATACGCCGGTCGCCGTGACTTTGCCGCCATCTACCGCCAGGGTGATTTGCGGCAGCCCGGAACTGGCCTGGCCGATGATCATCCTGCCTTTCTTGCCCGGGTCGAAGCTGGACCAGTGACAGGGGCAGACCAGCACTTTCTGGTCGGCATGCCAAACCACGTTGCAGCCCTTGTGAGTGCATAGGGAAGAGAAGGCGACAATGTTCTGGTCGGGCCCGATGCCATCCTCCACCGGTCCGTCCATCACCAGCAGCACGGCCGGTGACTCATCGTCGGGATAGGCAAAGTCGATCTGCGTGCCCGGCTTCAGGTCAGCCAGGTTTGCAATCTCCAAGCTCGGCATGGGCTTGGCCTGAGCCTGTGCCGGGGCATGCATCTGCGGTGATATGCCGGCAACCAACCCTGAAGCTGCGCCGATTGAAAGGACCTGGCGGCGGTTTACACGTGACCGGTTCTTGCTGTCTGTCATGGATCTACTTCACCTGCCCCTTGTTGTGATCTGCTGTTATCCGGTTGTCCTAAAACCTTTTTGTGTCAGTTCGAATGCACCGTCGCTGACGGCGAAGCTCCAGTCGGCCGATTTCTGCAGGCCGCCAAGCGGATACATATGAACGCCCTCAATACCACAGTCCGGATCGGTTGCGCCATAATGCGCCAGGGCGCGGACCAACTGGTCGGGCTCCTGTTGCTTGACCAGCTTGGTGACATTGCGCGCCTGCTTCTTGAGAAAATTCATCGAATTCCCGACACCGCACGCCACCGCGTACTTGAGCAGGGTCTGCAGTTTTGCAAGGCCGGGAATGCCGACGCGGATCGGCAGCTGGTTGCCGGACGCACGCAGGGCCTTGTCCCAAGCGATGATCGGTGCGGCCTCGAACGCAAACTGGGTGACAATGTGCAGTCGCGCATCGGTCCGCTCCATGAAGCCGTTCTTCCACGCCAGCGCGTCGGCAATGGCCTCGTCTGACATGTCCGGACTGCCTTCGGGATGACCGGCCACACCGATCTGGCTGATGCCGTGCTTGTCGAACAGCCCGGTGTCCAGAAGTTGCGTGGAATCCGAATACGGCCCGAGCGGTGCGTCCAGCGCGCCGGCAATTGCCAGGACATGCTTCACGCCCGCCTCTCCCACGACGCGGGCCAGATAGTCTTCGAACATGGCGG
>JBCCVY010000286.1:0-5028 GCA_039194725.1 Pseudomonadota bacterium | reverse complement strand
GGCGGCCTGACTTTTCAAACGACGGAGTAGCACACATGCGGGGATTGAAGGGGAAAGTGGTCGTGGTGACCGGCGGCGGCAGCGGCATCGGCCGTGCGGTCTGCCGGCGGTTCGTGGAAGAGCAGGCGAGTGTTGTCATCCTTGATATCAACAGTGACGGCGCGGCGGAAACAGCAAGGCTGATTTCGGACGCGGGCGGCCGTGCGCGCAGCCATGTAACCGATATTTCAGACTACGATGCGGTGGAAGCTGCCATCGCTGCGGCCGAGAACGAATTCGGTCCCATCGACGTTCTCGTCAACAATGCAGGCTGGGATGAAGCGAAGCCGTTCCTGGCGACGGACACCGGACTGTGGAAAAAGATAATTGACATCAATCTTTATGGTCCCCTCAATCTGCATCACACCGTCGTATCGCGGATGGCAACGCGCGAGGCCGGCAAGGTGATCAATGTCGCGTCTGACGCGGGTCGCGTTGGTTCGTCCGGGGAGGCGGTATACTCGGCCTGCAAGGGCGGCCTGATCGCGTTCTCGAAAACCCTGGCGCGCGAGCTTGCCCGCAAGAACATCCAGATCAATACGGTCTGTCCCGGCCCGACCGACACGCCGCTGTTTGCCAGCTTTGCCGGCGACGCGGAACAGGGCAGGAAGCTGGTTGACGGCCTGACCCGCGCCATCCCCATGCGACGCCTGGGCCAACCGTCGGACTATCCCGGCATCATCGCCTTCCTCGCCAGTGCAGATGCCGATTACATTACCGGCCAGACAATCAGCGTTTCGGGTGGTTTGACCATGCACGGGTGATGCTATTCCTCTCGCCCGATTCTACAAAACTGCGTTATAAACGGGCCAGTCATGCTGACAAATCTTGCCATACGCGACATTGTTCTGATCGAGAAACTGGACCTCAGTCTGGACGAGGGGCTTGGTGTGCTGACTGGTGAGACCGGTGCCGGCAAGTCGATCCTGTTGGATTCTCTGGGCCTTGCACTCGGAGCGCGCGGTGATGCGTCGCTGGTGCGCACGGGGTGTGACAAGGGCAGCGTGACCGCGAGCTTCCAGCCTGCTGCAGGTCACGCCGCGTTCCGGCTTTTGGCCGATGCTGAAATCGACACCGGTGAAGAGGGGATCGTCGTCCGCCGTATCCAGGGCGCCGACGGCAAATCCAGGGTGTTCATCAATGACCAACCGTCCAGCGTCAACCTGTTGCGGCAACTGGGCGGCCTGCTGGCGGAAATTCACGGTCAGCATGATGATCGAGCCCTCATGGACGTTTCGTTTCATCGCACTGCTCTCGATGCCTATGGTGAGCTGGAGCCGAAACTGCGCAAGGTCGAGGCCGCCTGGACGGCGTTGAGCGAGGCACGCGATGCCTATGAAGCCCATCAGGCGCGGCTGGACCGGGCGGAGACCGAGCGGGCGTTTCTGGAACATGCGTTGAAGGAAATGCATGAATTGGACCCGCAACCGGGTGAAGAAGCCACCCTGGCTGACAATCGCCAGATGATGATGAATGCCGAAGAGTTTTCATCCGTGGTCAACGAGGCGCAGAAGGCTGTTTCCGATGGCGACACCATTGCCGCCCTGAACACGGCGCTGCGCAAGCTGGAAAGACGCCGTGAACAGGCGAAAGGCGGGCTGGACCCGGTGTGCGCCGCGCTGGAGCGCGCCGTCATCGAAATGAACGAGGCACAAAACCAGCTAGACGCTGCTGCCCGAGAATTCGTGCTCAATCCGGCAGAGCTGGAAAAGGCGGAGGAAAGGCTCTTTGCGCTGCGCGGTCTGGCGCGCAAGCACAAGGTCCAGGTGGATGATCTGGCCGGCCTGATGCAGCGCTTTGAAACCGACCTGCAGTCCATTGACGACGGTGGGGTCATGCTCGCAAAACTCAAGGCAACCCGCGATGAAGCGCAGGCTGCCTATGATGATGTGGCCCGCAAGCTTTCGGACGCGCGGGTGAATGCCGCAGTGAGACTGGACAAGGAAATATTGTCTGAGCTGACGCCACTGCGGCTGGAGAAGGCACGGTTTGAGACCCGGGTCGAAACCGATGAAGCGCGTGCTGGTGCGCATGGCATCGACCGGGTGGAATTTCTGATCGCGGCCAATCCGGGCACACCGCTCGCGCCTATCGTCAAAGCGGCTTCCGGTGGCGAGCTGTCGCGGTTTCTGCTGGCGTTGAAGGTTGTGCTTGCAGCACGTGCCTCGGCACCGACCCTGGTGTTTGACGAGATCGACACGGGTGTCGGCGGGGCGGTCGCCGATGCGATCGGGCAACGCCTGTCGCGGATGTCGAAGGGTTTGCAGGTTCTGGCCGTGACCCACAGCCCGCAGGTTGCATCCCGCGCGGATGCGCATTTGCTGATCTCCAAGATGGAAGAGGCTGGCGATGCCGCCGGGCGGCGCATGATTACCCGCGTGACACCGTTGACCGGAGAGGGCCGCCGGGAGGAGATAGCCCGCATGCTGTCCGGTGCGGAAGTCACGCTGGAGGCCCGCGCCCAGGCCGACCGACTGCTGTCGGCCACAGGTTAGCTCATGACAAAAGATATCCCCGTTGCGGCGCTGACCCCGCTGGAAGCCACAGACGAACTTGAGCGCCTGGCGGCCGAGATTGCCCGCCACGACGAGGCCTATCATCGCGAAGATGCGCCGGTGATATCCGATGCTGACTACGATGCGCTGCGCCGCCGCAATGACGAGATTGAAGCAGCGTTTCCCGACCTGGTGCTGGCCAACTCACCGTCGCAACGGGTCGGCGCCGCACCGTCGGAGAAATTCGGCAAGGTGCGCCATGCCGTTTCGATGCTGTCTCTCGGCAACGCCTTTGCCGATGAGGATGTGCACGAGTTCGTCGCCCGCATCCGCCGCTTTCTGAAACTTGCCGATGACGAGGTGGTGGAGGTCACCGCCGAACCCAAGATCGACGGCCTTTCCATATCGCTGCGCTATGAAAACGGCCGGCTGGTGCAGGCGGCGACCAGGGGAGACGGGCAGGAAGGTGAAAACGTCACCCGAAATGTCGAGACAATCGGGGACGTGCCGCGCACGGTGAGTGGGAACGACTTTCCCGGTGTGTTCGAGGTGCGTGGCGAGATCTACATGTCTCACGAGGATTTCGCCAAGCTCAATCAAGCTCAGGAGCAAGCGGGCGGCAAGGTCTTTGCCAATCCGCGCAATGCGGCCGCCGGTTCCCTGCGCCAGCTTGATGCGTCCATCACCGCGGCGCGGCCGCTGCGGTTTTTCGCCTATGCCTGGGGCCAGGTTGACCGGTTGCCGGCCGAAACCCAGCGCGGGGTTCTGGACGCCTTTGACCGCTGGGGATTTCCGGTCAATCCGCTGACTGCCCTGTGCACGTCGGTTGATGAGTTGCTGGCGCACTATCGCAGTATCGAGGAGCAGCGCGCCGAGCTCGGCTACGACATTGACGGCGTTGTCTACAAGGTGAACCGGCTCGACTGGCAGGAGCGGTTGGGATTTGTGTCGCGCTCGCCGCGCTGGGCCGTGGCGCACAAGTTTGCCGCCGAAAAGGCCACAACGGTTCTGGAAGGTATCGATATCCAGGTTGGCCGCACCGGTGCGTTGACGCCGGTTGCCAGGCTGAAACCCGTCACCGTGGGGGGCGTGGTGGTGTCAAACGCCACGCTGCACAACGAAGACGAGATCGTGCGCAAGGACATCCGCATCGGCGATACGGTGACCATCCAGCGGGCAGGGGATGTGATACCGCAGGTGTTGGGTCACTTGCCCGACAAGCGCCCGGCGGACGCAGTGGAATACGTGTTCCCCACCACCTGCCCGGTCTGCGGATCCCATGCGGTGCGCGAGGTCAATGAAAAAACCGGCAAGGTGGATGCCGTGCGCCGCTGCACCGGCGGCCTGATCTGCCCGGCGCAGCGGGTTGAACGGCTGAAACATTTCGTGTCGCGCAACGCGTTCGACATTGAGGGCATGGGCGACAAAGTCATCCAGGAGTTTTACGATGACGGCCTGATCCAGTCGCCGCAGGACATCTTCACGCTCAAGGCGCGGGATGAGCGTTCCCTGAAAAAACTCAAGGATCGGGAAGGCTGGGGCGGCACGTCGGCCGGCAACCTGTTCGCGGCAATAGATGATCGCCGCACAATCGGTCTCGACCGCTTCATCTACGCGCTCGGGGTTCGCCATGTGGGCGAAACTACAGGGCGCACGCTGGCGCGTTCCTACGGGTCGGCAGAGCAGTTTCTCGACGCCATGGCGGCGGCGCAGGATCAGGCATCGGAGGCCTATGCCGACCTGGTCAATATTGACGGCATCGGTGATGTTGTGGCGCAGGCCGTGGCGGAGTTTTTCGCTGAACCGCACAACCTGTCCGTGGTGAAGGAGCTGGTGGATGATCATCTCGATGTCCAGCCCTTGGAAGCTGTCGACACGGGATCGCCCGTGTCGGGCATGACAATCGTGTTCACCGGCGCACTGGAACGCATGACCCGAGATGAAGCCAAGGCGATGGCGGAACGGCTCGGGGCAAAGGTGGCCGGCTCGGTGTCAAAGAAAACCAACCTGGTTGTGGCCGGTCCCGGGGCCGGATCGAAACTGAAGAAGGCGACCGAGCTTGGTGTCGAAGTGATTTCCGAAGACGACTGGTTTGTCCGGGTAGGGGCGTAACGCATCTGGCGTCTAATTTCCAATGCATGCTGCAAAGACCGGGTTCGGCCCTTTTATTGTCACCCCAGCGAAGGCTGGGGTCCAAACATCAGTTGAGCACCGTGTACACGCGCAGAGATGGATTCCAGCCTTCGCTGGAATGACGACTGTATGAGGCGCGGATGTTCCGATCGGGCAGGCGAGCATTTCCCGAATTGTCAGGGTCGGGAAAATGCTGTAATACTGAATGATCGTTCAATTTGATGAGGCGCTTAGCGATGACCCGGATGGAACGTTTTCAAGCGGCGCCACCTGTTGTCGACAAATCACAGGTTGACAGGGTGCCCGACGGCTGGGACCGCACCGGTTTGCCGGCCTGGGCCTACACCAGTGAAGAACAGCT
>JBCCVY010000285.1:0-5042 GCA_039194725.1 Pseudomonadota bacterium | reverse complement strand
CTGAATCGCTTTTTTGATTTGTGAACTGATTGACCGTCCTGCGCCGTTCACCCATAGTCTGGTGATGATGAAGCCACGCTTTCTGGTTTTCTTTACATGCTTGCTGTTTGTCGCGCCCGCCGCTGGCCAGGCCGGTGATGGTTCACTGGCCGGGTCCGAGTGGGGCCCGGGCGGCGGCGATGATCGCTTTGTGCAGTTTGGCAGCGACGGCAAGGTCTCCGGACATGCCGGATGCAACCGGTTTTTCACCGGTTATGTGCAGCGCGGGTCGAAGCTGGAGATCGCCGACATAGCCACGACACGCAAACGGTGCGATGACGCAGCCATGAAGCAGGAGAGGGAGTGGCTCGGCCTGCTCAAGCGCGTGCGGGCGATTGAAGTCACCCATCTGAAACTGGTTCTTTACGGTTCAGACCAAACACGGCTGGCGACCCTCAAGCGCCGGGATTTTGATTAGGAGAATTGTTGCATGGAGTATGTGAAACTCGGCGGAGCAGGCGTAAAGGTGTCGCGGCTCTGCCTGGGCATGATGAGCTACGGCACGCCGGGATGGCCGCACCATCCCTGGGTGCTGGGTGAGGCAGACGCGCAGCCTTTTCTGACCGCTGCCCTTGATGCCGGGATCAATTTCTTCGATACGGCGGATTTTTACTCCACCGGCGCCAGTGAAGAGATTCTCGGAAATTTCATTGCCGCCAACATGAAACGGTCGGATGCCGTGGTCGCCACCAAGGTGTGCCTGGCGATGGGCGAGGGCCCCAACGACAAGGGGTTGTCGCGCAAGCACATTCTGGAAGGTGTGGATGCATCCCTGAAGCGGCTGAAAACCGATTATATCGACCTTTTGTACATTCACCGGCTTGATGCGGACACAGGATTTGAAGAGCTGGCCGAAGCCCTCAACGACGTGGTCCGGGCCGGCAAGGCAACCTATCTCGGGGCCTCCAGCATGTGGGCCTGGCAGTTTGCCAAGCTGCGCGAGATTCAGCGCGCCAACGGCTGGGCGCAATTCCGGGCGATGCAGAATTTCTACAACCTGTGCTATCGCGAGGAAGAACGCGAGATGATCCCGTACTGCCAGGCTGAAGGCGTGGCTCTGGTGCCGTGGTCGCCGATGGCGCGCGGTTTTCTGGCCGGCAACCAGCCAAAGGGCGGCAAGGGCGCGACTTCGCGCGGGCAGACCGACAAGATCGCGCAGGGCTATTTCGGCACCAGGCAGGACTATGCGGTGCTGGCGCGGGTCGAAAAGCTGGCGGCGAAGCTGGACGTGAAGCCGGCTCAGATTGCCCTTGCCTGGGTGCTGGCCAAAGGCATCACGTCGCCCATAATTGGAGCCACCAAACCGCATCACCTGAACGATGCAGTTGCCGCAACGGACATCAGGCTCACGGATGCACAGATTGCGTCGCTGGAAGCGCCGTATGCGCCGCGCGAAGTGCAGGGCCATTCGTGACAAAGCAGCTCCTTATAGTCGCCCATGTGCCGTCACCCAACACGGTGGCCCTTCGCGATGCAGCGGTGCGCGGCGCATCGTCGCCGGACGTGTCAGGCATAGAAACCGTGTCGAAGACACCGTTTGAAGCGGGCCCGGACGATGTGCTGGCCTGTGACGGCATTATTCTCGGTACCACGGAGAACCTCGGCTACATGTCCGGTGCGTTGAAAGATTTCTTCGACCGCACCTACTATGGCGTGATCGAGGAAAAGCAAGGATTGCCGCTGGGTGTCTACATTCGGGCCGGCCTGGACGGCACCGGCACGCGACGCGCCATTGAAAGCATCACCGGAGGGCTGCGCTGGAAGCTGGTGCAGGAGCCGATGATCCTGCATGGCGAATGGCAGGACGGCTTTACACAACAGGTCGAAGAGCTCGGTCTCGCCATGGCGGCGGGACTTGAAGCGGGGGTTTTCTAGGCACTATTGCCTCACGCCTTGCGGCCCATCCAAACGCAGAACGCCACCATCAGCGCGAAGCCGAAGATCATCGCTGAGAGGACTTCGCCCAACAGGATCCATGAGCCTGCCAGCGTTACGAAGATCTGCAGCAACTGTACCTGTCCGGCCCTGGCCACACCGGCCAGCGCCATGCCGTTGTTCCAGAAGAAGAACCCCAGGAACTGCGAAAACACGGCCACGTAGGCAAATGAAATCCATGCCTGCGGCGACGCGCTCCAGTTCACATCGGGCAACGACAACAACACCGGAACAATGATGACCGGCACCATGACCAGCAGGCACCAGGAGATCACCTGCCATCCACCCAGCCGCCGGGTCAGGTCGCCGGAGATGGCATAGCCGACAGCGGCAGCAACGATGGCGCCAAGCAACCATAGATCGGCCCGGTAAAGTTCACCCCCTCCTGCGTTCAGAAGGGCGAATGCCACAACCGCGACCGACCCTGCCAGCGCCCAGGCCCAAAACCTCAATGACGGGTTTTCACCGGCAAACACGATTGCCGCGGCCGCAGTTGCCAGCGGCAGAATGCCCAGCACGACGCCTCCATGGCTGGCCGGTGCGGTCTGCATGGCGATGGCGGAAAACAAAGGAAAACCGATGACGATGCCGAATCCCGCCAGCAGCAATTTCAACAGGTCGCGACGGATTGGACGGGGCGAACGCGTCATGAACAGCATGACAGCTGCAATCAAGGCGGCAACGAGAGCTCGGCCCAGGCCGACAAACACCGGTGGCAATTCGGCCACGGCAATGCGGGTAAACGGCAGGGTCAGGCCAAATATGACGACACCGGCAAACGCCAGCAGATAGCCCTTGGTGGTGTGCGACATGAAATCTTTGTAATTGATGTGGGAAACAGGTGCGAAACCCAATGGTCATCAGGTAGTCTGACAGGCAATGACGATTTGGACAACAATCACTGAGATTCTTCAGGCGGTGGGAGACAGTGTCAGCGAGGCATTGTCGCGCATCGTCGGTGCACCGCGTGAAAAACGCGACCCTCAGAAATCCGTGGCCTTCACCATTGGTGTCGTCGCACTGTCGGCCAAGATGGCCAAGGCGGACGGGCTGGTGAGCGAAGCGGAGATTGCGGCATTCCGCGAGATCTTCGTGATCCATCCGGACGAAACCAAGAACGTTGCGCGGGTGTTCAACCTGGCAAAGCAGGAAGTGACCGGTTTCGACAGCTATGCCCGTCAGATCGCAAGGCTGTTCAAGGATCAGAAGGAAGTGCTGGAAGATCTGGTTGACGGCCTGTTTCATATTGCCCGTGCAGACGGGGCGGTTGGAGAACAGGAACTGGCGTTCCTGGAGGAGGTGTCGCGGATATTCGGGCTGGAAGACCGGTTCGGATGCATCCGCTCGCGAAACCTGCGCGGCACTGAAAGCGATCCTTACAGTATTCTGGGTATTGATTGCGATGCCAGCGACGGTGATCTCAAGGAACACTATCGCAAGCTGGTGCGGGAGAACCACCCGGACCGGCATATCGCGGCTGGCATGCCGGAAGAAGCCGTGGCGATTGCCACCACCAGGCTGGCCCGCATCAACGAAGCCTGGGGGCAGGTGGAACGCGAGCGCGGCATATGAGCGTCACCGGCCTGCCGCACGAGTATGTCCCGGCGGCCCATTTCAGTGATCGTGTCGGCGTGGCCGGGCCGGATATCCTGCTGATGCACTATACCGGCGTGCCGACAGCGGAGTTTGCCCTCGAAATCCTGACCAGCGGCGAGCGCGAAGTGTCATGCCATTACCTGGTTCGTCAGGACGGCGGCATTGTGCACATGGTCGATGAAGACAAGCGTGCCTGGCATGCCGGGAAGTCGTCGTGGGAAGGCGCAAGCGATGTCAATTCCCGCTCCATCGGCATCGAAATCTGCAATCCTGGTCACGGCGATGACTATCATGACTTCCCTGACGCACAGATCGAGGCGGTCATTGCCCTGTCACTTGATATCCTCACCCGCCATGCCGTCGAACCACGCCGCGTGCTGGCTCATTCCGACGTGGCGCCGGGACGCAAGATTGATCCCGGAGAAAGGTTTCCGTGGGCCAGGCTGGCGGCCAGAGGGGTCGGTCTGTGGAATGAGCCTGCTGCAATAACCGATGGGCCGGTGCTTGAAGGCGGCGAAACAGGTGATGAGGTCAGCAGCCTGCAGCGAAACCTGGCGGCCTATGGGTACGGCGTCGATGTGACCGGCATTTATGACGACGCAACGGCAACAGTGGTGCGGGCGTTTCAACTGCACTTCAGGCCGGAGCTTTGTGACGGGCGTGCGGACGTGTCGACAATTGCGACGTTGGATAGGTTGCTGGTGGCTCACTCGGCCTGAGTGCGGTATCAGACGCATTTGACAGACTGAATCGGAATCCGGTGCATGGACGCGGTGTTTGTGCTAAATCGTCTCCATGACACCAGTCGGCTGGATGACCGCTCAATGTCATTGGTCCCTTCGGGACCGGGGGCATTGTGAGGAAAGTCCGGGCTCCACGGAGACACGGTGCCGGATAACGTCCGGCGGAGGCGACTCCAGGGAAAGTGCCACAGAAAGCAAACCGCCTCACGCCCGCTTGCGGGTGAAGGTAAGGGTGAAAGGGTGCGGTAAGAGCGCACCGCGCGTCCGGCAACGGAAGCGGCACGGCAAACCCCACCGGGAGCAAGACTAAATAGGGGCAGCAGGCGCGCCTTTCATGGCGAGCCGGTTCATGTTCTCTGGAACGCTGCCCGGGTTGGTCGCAAGAGGTGCGCGGTAACGTGCATCCCAGATGAATGGTCATCCAATGGTGCTGCATGCGCCACGGACAGAACCCGGCTTACAGGCCGGCTGGTGTCAATCACTTTCCCACACACAGGTTTGAGCCGGCTTGAATTGCCTGGTTGAGGTGCTGCTTGCATAAATTTCGGTAATGATTTGATCGGCAAAACGCTGATCTCCGTACAGTGATAGTCAACAATGGAGACCACCCATGAAACCAGCAGTTTACGTATTCGCCGTGGCGTTGTTATACGCCGCATCCATGTTCAGCGTATCGGCCGTGACAAGCGATGAAGCTTTCGCGCGAGGCAGCACGATCCATGCAAAATG
>JBCCVY010000284.1:0-5054 GCA_039194725.1 Pseudomonadota bacterium | reverse complement strand
GGTGCTGCCGGGTCTGTTCCGACATACCGAACTTGGCGCCGGTGTTGCCGATGAACAGGCCGGCGACCACCGCCATGATCGGACCGGACACATGCAAGGCAACGGCCAGTTCATAACCGCCGAACGCCAGGCCGAGCGACAATAGTATTTCCAGCGGATAGTCATCTATGCGCTTCATGACCTGGAACACACACCAGCCGAGCACCGCTCCGAGCAGCGCACCGCCCAGCGCCTCCTTGGCAAAGAACAACGCCACGCCAGTTACGCTGGCATCCGCATGGGCCCCAGCGGCCGGAAACGCCAGGCCGACCAGCAGCAGAAACACCACATAACCGACGCCATCATTGAACAGGCTTTCGCCGGCGATCTTGGTTTCCAGCTATTTGGGCAGGTCGGCCTGCCGCAACACGCCGAGGACGGCAACCGGATCTGTCGGCGAAATCAGCGCCCCGAACACCAGCGCCGCCAATAGCGGCATGGCGGTGAGCCAGTAGAAACCCACACCAACCACCAGGGTGGACAGCGCCACTCCCAATGTCGCCATCAGTGCGATTATCCAGGCTTCGGCGCGCAAATCCTCAATGTTGACATGCAATGCGCCGGCAAACAGCAGCAAGCCCAGCATGCCTTCCAGCAGGGCCTGCGAGAACTCTATTTCCGCCACAAAGGCGGTGACGGCCTCGGCAATGTTGAGAAACGGGAACAGCGCCTCTGTCCCGATTACGGCGAGCGACGCCAGAAACGCCACCACCAGTATGCCGATGGCCGGCGGCAACTTGAAAAACAGGTAGTTGATGGCCCCAAACCCGCCGGCAAAGACAATCAGCAATGCTGTGATCTGCAACGCATTCATGATTCTGGCACCCCTGTTACCGAACATCCGGTTGTAGCAGACAAAGCTCCCATGCCACCACCACTACCGCAGCAAGCAAAACGCCGCCGGATCATTCCAGCGGCGTTGATACATCATTCTCGCTTGCGACTGTTCTAACAGTCGCGGTTTTCAACACATCTGTACCATCTGCGGGTCTCCCAACCGTGACGGCGGGCACAGCGCCGTTCGATACGCCGGCAGGCCCGGTACTCTTCGCGCTCGCGTGCGGCTGCCGCTGCGGCACCGATGGCTATGGCGCCAGCCGCCAGTCCCAGCCCGATGCCCAGATTGCGCCGCCTGTTGCGCTTGCGCCTGTTGCGCCGAATGCGGTTGCGGGCGCGGCGTTCCTTCTTGGCAACCTTGTAGCTGCCGGGCGTTGCCTGGGTCACAACCGACAACCGGGCTGCGGTGCCCGGCGCTGTCGCGGCAGCGGACGCGCTCAGCGATCCGGCCGCCAGCATCAGCGCTGCAGCCGACGCGGCAAACAAATTTCTGATCAATTCCAGACTCCTGTCCAAGTATTTGATGATGTAATAATGACGGCCGGCCGTGAACTGCGCGTTCAGGCGCTGACCGATTCCCGTTCCGGGCCGAAACTAGAGCCTTTTCCTCTCGAATAGAAGCATTTTGATGGCACCAGACCTGTTTGCTGAAGCAGGCCTAGCAACCGCGTCTTTCGACACAGTTTTCCCATCTGCGGGTCTCCCAGCCATGACGGCGGGCGCAGCGGCGTTCAATCCGCCTGCACGATCGATCCCGCCTGAACACCTTGTGGTCCCGGGCAGCGGCGGCGGCTGCGCCCAGCGCCATGAACCCTTCAATAAACCCAGTCCCGATATTGTCCAATTCACGGCGGATTCTCTCGCGGCGCTTGCGTGCCCTGCGGGTATCGCGCGCAAGCTTGTAGCTGCCGTCACCGGCACCGCTGCCGACCTGCGGTCTCTCGGCAACCTCCGGCGCCACTGCAGTCGCCGAGGCAATCTGCGAACCGGCCATCACAATAAACGCTGTTACCGCGACGGCCGGGAATTTCGCCAACATGTCCAGCCTCCCGTCGTCCTACTGCGATCAATTCAGGTACAAACGCCCGGCAACGACAGTTTTTTTCGCACCAGTCACATCAATCGTGTACGTCAGACTAGCTGTAAACCAGGAGCAGGTACAAATTAAACTTGCGTCACCGATCTGCCACGCCGACGCATTTCATTGTTGTAATGGATGTTTTCGGGATCAGCGGTTGCGCCGATCCATGCAGCGTTCCCGGCACCATGTGTGCCAGTCAAAGCGGCGCGCCCGGGCAATGAGCCCGCATGTGCCCTTGACCGCAATCATCATTTCAGCGTCAATTCAGACCATGCCATTACAATCATCATCGCCGGCCCAATGTGGCCTTGATCCGGCCCGCCTCACCCGAATTGACGACTGGATGCAGCGTTATGTCGACGAGGGCAAGTTCCCGTTCGCCGCAACCACGATCGCCCGCAACGGCCGGGTCGCCTGGCAGGGCCATACCGGTCACTCGGACATAGCGGCCAAGACCGCCTACACGCCTGACACGCTGGTGCGGTTGTACTCGATGACCAAGCCGGTTACGTCGACGGCCTTCATGATGCTGTATGAGCAAGGGCTGGTTCACCTGGACGACCCGGTCTCGATGTTCATTCCAGAGTTTGCCGATACGCAGGTGCTGGTGGCCGGTGCCGAACGGCTCGATCAGACCGAAACTCTGAGTGCTCCGCTGACTGTGCATCACCTGCTGACACATACATCCGGGCTCACCTACGGCTTCAACGAGGATCTCCTGTCTGAAACCTACGGGGCCAACCGGCTTGACTACGGACAGCGTGCCGGCGGACTGGAAGAAACCACCGCGCGGCTGGCCGCGGCACCATTGCTGTTTCAGCCCGGGTCGCGCTGGCATTACTCGGTGGCCACAGACGTGGTCGGGCGAATAGTGGAGGTGGTTTCCGGCACGACACTGGACCGGTTCTTTGCCGACAACATTCTGCAGCCGCTGGAGATGAACGACACGTCATTCGTGGTGCCGGCGTCAAAGCTGGGCAGGCTGGGGCCCTGCTATGCATACGATCCCGAAGGAGGAATGCCGGTGTTTCCGACCGGGTTCGGCGAAGGAGAAGTGGACACCTTCTCCGGCGGCGGCGGGTTGATTTCGACCGGCCGCGACTATTTGCGGTTTGCCGAAATGCTGCGCCGCGGCGGCGCGCTCGGTGATGTACGGCTGTTGAGCCGCAATACCGTCTCACTGATGACCTCAAACCACCTGCCCGGCGGGGTCGACCTGGCCACACTCGGTCCCAGTGCCTGGTGCGAGACCTCGTTCAGCGGGGTCGGATTCGGCTTGGGGTTCGCCATCAGCCTCAACCCGGCGCAATCGATGTTGTCGGCCAGCGTGGGCGACTTTTCCTGGGGCGGGATGGCCAGCACCTATTTCTGGTGTGATCCGAAAGAGGAACTGTCGGTGGTGTTTCTGACCCAATTGCTGCCCTCCAGCACCTGGCCGAGCCGCAAGGAACTGCGGGCCCTTGTCTACCAGGCAATCGTGGACTGAGTGCGGGGACCAGCTACAGCGTGCGTGCGATCAGCACTTTCATGATCTCGTTTGATCCGCCGTAAATGCGCTCGACCCGGGCGTCGCGGTACATGCGCGAGATCGGGTACTCGTCCATATAGCCATAGCCGCCATGCAGTTGCAGGCATTTGTCGATGATCTTGCATTGCAGGTCGGTCAACCAGTATTTCGCCATCGAGGCGGTGGCGGCATCGAGACCGCCATTGAGGTGGCGCTCGATACAGTTGTCGACAAACACCTTGGCAATGGTCGCCTCGGTCTTGCATTCAGCCAGCACGAACTGGGAATTCTGGAAATCGATGATGGATTTGCCAAACGCCGTGCGCTGCTTGACATAATCCAGGGTCAGATTGAGCGCCCGCTCGATCCTGGCAATGGCATATACCGCAATCAGCAGCCGCTCCTGGGGAAGCTGCTGCATGAGCTGCACGAAACCCTGCCCCTCTTCCGGGCCCAGAAGCGCGTCCGCAGGCACCCGCACATCGTCAAAGAACAGCTCCGATGTGTCGTTTGACTTCATGCCAACCTTGTCGAGGTTCCGTCCTCGTCTGAAACCTTCGACCTTGTCGGTTTCAACAACGAACAGCGAGGTGCCCTTGGCGCCTGCCGACGGGTCGGTCTTGGTGACCACCAGTATGAGATTGGCCAATTGTCCGTTGGTGATGAAGGTTTTTGATCCGCTGATCACGTAATGGTTGCCGTCGCGCCTGGCGGTTGTTTTCACGCCCTGCAGATCGGAACCGGCGCCCGGCTCCGTCATGGCAATGGCCGCGATAAAATCGGCAGATGCCATCTTGGGCAGCCAGCGCCGCTTCTGCTCGTCGGAACCATAGTGCTGGATGTAGGGTGCGACGATGGCAGAGTGCAGCGGCCCTCCAAACCCGTCGCAGCCGTTCAGGTTCGCCTGATAGGTGATAACAGCGTCATGGCCGAAATCCCCTCCCGGTCCGCCGAAGTCTTCCGGCACGGCCGCGCACAACAAGCCGGCAGCGCCCGCCTGTTCCCAGATGTCGCGATCAAATACACCGGCCTTTTCAAAATCGTCATAGCGCGGCGCCACTTCATTTTCGAAGAACCTGCCGGCCTGCTCGGCCAGCATTTCGTGGTCTTCAGCCATCCAGGCTGGCGTGGGCAGGTCAAAAACACTCATCTGGGCTGGTCCGATTCATGATGCAAACGACTTATCCGGTCATGATCCGGTTATCCCGGCACATTGGGCAAGCAAAAAATGCCACCGGCACGGCCGATGGCATTGCGATACGCTGGTTTGCAGAAATAGGCCGTCGGCAACAGCCGACAGCGCCTGATCAACTGGCTTTCGCCTGGGCCTCGCCGCCTTCGGTACGGGCTTTAAGCATTCCGTCAACGATTTCCACGGTGCGCTGAAGATCCAATATCGCCTCGTCAAGCTCGACGCGCTGAATCTGAAGGGCTTCCAGACGTTCACGCATCTTGGTTGAGGCAACGCGAAGCTGGGTCAGCTGGCCATCACGCAAGCTGTAGAGATCCAGCAGTTCCTTGATCTCCTCCAGCGAAAAGCCAACCTTCTTGCCGCGCAGGATCAATTTGAGGCGCGCCCGGTCACGATAT
>JBCCVY010000283.1:0-5074 GCA_039194725.1 Pseudomonadota bacterium | reverse complement strand
TGCCATCGATCGAAATCCGCAGCTTGGCCGCCTGATGACGCTGGCGCAGCATGGATACTTCGTTGAAGGCAAGCGCGGAGTGGGTTGTGCCTTGTTTGTCGGTCACGGTCATGTTCAGCGGGTGGATGATGGTTTCCGTCGCTGCCGCGATACGATCGATCAACCCGTCGGTCTCGAACTCGTTCATAAGGAACCCGACCGACCCGCGATTCATGCCGAAAATGGCCTGCCCGGTGTCCAGTACGGAGTGTACGGTTTCAAGCATAAGACCATCGCCGCCGAGCGCTACAATAACGTCCGCGCCATCGAGCTGGGCCTGGCCAAACGAATGCTTCAGCTTTTGGGCAGCCTTGATGGCTTCAGGGGCCTGGGAGGATATGAAATGGAGTTTCATTATAGGCGGCGGGCTCATAAATCAGGAATGCGTGATCCAGTTATGAGGCGAACAGGCGCAATGTCAAATACCGCGTGTCGCCAAATGACGTGCCGGCCTGCGCTGAACCCAGAAAAACATCGTGCTCAAATTGCTCGGGCAACTTGATGGGTTCGGGTGATTTTCGATTGCTCTAGGCGAACGCGGCGGCGATGCCGACCAGCAGGGTAAATAACGTCAGTGTCTGTGCCAGCAGCTTGAGTCCGGCTCGCAAATCCTGTGTCGTGACATGCTCAACACCATCCCCGAACCGGTTTCTTTCCACCCAGCTGTCGCCGTACAGCCGCGGTCCTCCCAGGCGGATATCCAGTGCGCCGGCCACGCTACATTCCGGCCAGCCTGATATGAGGTTGTCCGCCTTGCCGGCATCCTGCCAGATTATTTCCAGCGCCCGCGCGCCAGCGGACGGCGATGTCATGCTGGCGGCACCGGCGAACAGCAGGCCGGTCAGGCGGGCCGGCAGATAGTTGGCGGCGGTGTCGAGCAACCTGGCGAACGTGCGGGCCTTGTGGTCGCCGCCCAAACGGCGATGCACGGCGGACAGGGCCGAAACAGCGATGATGCCCGGCAATCCGAACAGCGCCAGCCAGATCGCCGGCGTGACGACGGCCGTTGCTGTGTTTTGGGCAAGCGCTTCAAGGCAGCCGCGGGCGGTCTCACTCTTGTCCAGTTGTGACAGGTCATGGTTGACCAGGTGGGTCAGTGCGCCTTGTGCCGCACCGAGATCGGTGTCCAACGCGTCTGCAACGGCGCGGGCGCGCACTCTGAGCGCATACTGCGCGAGAAACGGGACAGCCAGCAAACCTTCCCAGAACCAGGCATAGGGGAAAGTACGCAGGGTCACCGTGGCCACGATCGCTAGAGCAAGGGTTACGCTCACACTCAGAAGGCAGAACGCGGCCCCCATTATCACGCGCCGGGTTGCAGCTGCACCGGCATCCGGCACCAGGGCGGCAAATACACCATTCAGCAGGTAAAGACCGTTCGCCGGGTGGCCGATGAAGCGGCGCAGAGGGCTTGGATAGCCGAGAGCCCGCTCCAGCGCCAAAGCCACGAATGCGACAGTCAAAGTCGTAGGGATTGCCAGCAATTGATCATGTCACCAGGTTGTGGATGCGCGCGGAGCTTGCGACTTGTTTTAGCAATCCTGCAGCGCCAGTGCCAGCCATGCGTTGACAGTTCGCGGAGGATGGGCTTCATCACCATGAACGACGTTTTGAAGAGGTTGATTTGCGTTTTGGCTGAAGCATTGCGGGTCGTGCTGACCACCGGCAACTACAACTATATCAAGGATGGTGTGTCACTGACGCTCAACCGGCTTGTCGGCTGGCTGGAAAACAATGGCGTGGAGGTGCTGATCATCGCACCGGTGGCCGATGAACCTGCCATGGAGCATCAGGGCCGGTTGCTGCCGGTGCCATCCTTCGCCATTCCCACCCGCAAGGAATACCGCATAGGCCGACGCCTGACGCCGCAGCTAAAGGATGAGATATCCCGCTTCAAGCCGGATCTGTTTCATATTGCCGTGCCTGACATCACCGGCCACAGCGCGCTGAAGCTCGCTGAACACATGAAGGTGCCGGTGGTATCGTCGTTCCACACCCGGTTTGACGGCTATCTGCAGTACTACCGGCTCGGATTCCTTGAGCCCTGGTTCCACAGGAAATTGCGGGCTTTCTATGCCCGCTGCGAGCATCTCTATGTGCCTTCAGGCTCAATGATGGAGGAACTGGCGGGGCAGGGCATCGCTGACAACATGCGCCTGTGGACCAGGGGCGTGGATCATCACAGGTTCAGCCCCGCCAGGCGGTCGCTGGACTGGCGGCGGGCCCGGGGCATTGCCGATGATGATGTGGTGATCGCTTATGCCGGCAGGCTGGTCGCGGAAAAGAACATGGCCGTGATGGCCCGGGTGTTTACCGCCTTGACGGCGCGCGGTGTCGCTCATCGCACCATATTGCTGGGCGACGGGCCGGAGGCAGGATGGATGAACAAGGCGTTGCCGGACACTGTCTTTGCCGGGTTTCTGCACGGCGACGACCTGGCGACGGCATATGCCTCGTCGGATATCTTCTTCTTTCCGTCGATCACCGAGACATTCGGCAATGTGACACTTGAGGCAATGGCCAGCGGACTTCCCTCGGTGACCGCAGATGCAACCGGAGCACGCTCACTTGTGCGCGAAGGCGAAACCGGGTTTCTGGTGCCGGTTGATGACGAGGACCAGATGGTTGAGCGGTTGCAGCGACTGCTGGCTGATGGCGAAATGCGGGAGCAGTTCGGGTCCAGAGCGCGCGAGATCGCCGTTTCCGAACACGAGTGGGACGCCATATTTGCCCGCTTGCGGGCTGATTATGATGATGCGGTTGCCGGCTACGCCAGACGCAGTTCTCACCTGTAAGGGGTCATCCACCCAAGTCCGGCGACGGTTTGAGCCTCCGGGCGGTATTCGCAACCGATCCACAGGTCAGGATGAATCTCTTCGCAGTGGGCCATGATTTCTGCCAGCGGCAGGTTTCCAGCGTCCGGTTCATGACGATCAGGGGTGCCTGCAATCTGCAGGTGTGCGGTGTGTTCGCGGCATCGTTGCAGCCAGCCCGGCACATCGGCGTGGATTTTCTGGCAGTGGTAGATGTCAAACTGCAGTTTCAGCACCGTCGGCCCGGCGCCGTTCACCTCGGATATGACCTCAAGCGCCTGTCCGAAATCGCTGAGGAAATAGCCCGGAATATCGACAGGATTGATGGGTTCGATCAGCAACTGAATGCCATTGTCGCGGCACTGTTCACCGGCGTGGCGGAGGTTTTGCACATAGGTGTCGCGTTGCTCACGACTGTCGACAGACGGGTCCCTCAGGCCGGCCATGCAATGCAGGCGGGAGAGGTTGAGGGATCTGGCGTACGAGATGGCCTTTGCCACGCTTTCTTGAAACTCCCGTTCCCGGCCAGGCAGGGAGGCAGTGCCTCTTTCACCGGCCTCCCAATCGCCGGGCGGCAGGTTGAACAACACCTGCGTCAGGTTGTTGTCCTTGAGCTTCGCGGCCAGCAACCCAGGCTCCCAATCATAGGGAAACAGATACTCCACCGCTGCGAATCCCGCTTCTGCGGCGGCCTGAAACCGGTCCGGAAACTCGACTTCGCAAAACATCATCGACAGGTTCGCTGCGAACTTCATCTCTCTTGCAATCCCAGTTTTTTGCGCATTCGGCTCAGCTCTCGCGTGAATGGTTCCAGTTCCCGCTCATAGGTTTTCCAGCGGCCGACAGATTTTGACGAGATCGGCTGGCGAACTTGAAACACACTTGCGGTTCTGATTTCACGTTTTACCTCGTTGGGGTACAGGCAGTTTTCCTCAAATTCCAGCCCGGCAAAATCCAGCAGGTTGCGGATATGCGGTTCCGGATCCTGCACCATGGCATCATAGTCCAGATCAAGCATGTCGAGCTGGCAGGTTTCAATCCAGTGGTTCGCAATGTCCTCGTGCATTGCGTACTTGTGCGCGATGGCTTTCAGGTCGAAGGAATAACGTACGGCGGTTGAGAAGTTCTGCTCGAAAGTGGACAGGGCGCAGTCCTGGGGAGTGCGGTGACAGTAGATGAACCTGGAGTGCGGCAGCAACAGCCGGATCAGGCCGACATAATCGATGTTGCCGGGCAGTTTGTCGGTGGCAAAGCTGGCTTCGCCGGCGTCCTTGAACATTTCTTCGTAGAGCTTTTTGCCGACAGTTGCCGCCCAGTCGGCCGGCAGATCGGGCACCTGGGTCAGGTCGTGGCGCAGGCTTTCCACGATCGACATCATGTCGTCCCGCTCGCCGCCGGCGTGGACTTTTGAGTGCGCCGCCAGTATCTGCTCGGTCAGCGTAGTACCTGAGCGCATCATACCGACGATGAAGATGCAGCCGTTTCCGGGATGACCTTCTGAGCCGCGCTTGTCGAAAAAGGCGGGTGTGAACACCTGCTTGTTGCTGGCGTTGCCTTGCTCTACGACGGTGAAACTGTAAGGAAACTCCCGGGCACGTATCGCCTTGGCGGCCGCGAGTGCTGAGAAAGCATCTTGCGATCGGCCATTTCGCGACAACAATCTGTACAGCGCAAGTCCGGCATACAGACGCTGCGATGCAGACGTGGTGTCCGGCTTGTTGAGTTCGCTGTGCAGAAGCGGTTCAGCCGTCAGGGCAAGCCGATTTATGATCGACAACCTGTACATGGCATCGGTGGCGTTGGGGCGCAGTTCGATCACTTGCTGGAACCAGGACTCTGCCGCATCGAAGTCTCCGTCCTGGATGGCAAGTGTGCCGAGCAGCATGGCGCCGGAATGCCGGGATGACTTGCGTCGATGGAGCATGCTGCCGATCTGCCGGGCCCGTTCGTTCAGCGCGCCGGCCTGGTAGCAATCCGCGAGCAGTTCGAGAGCCGAGATGTCACCGGGACTGTCGTGATCGAAGGATGCAAGCACGTCGTCCATGTCGAAGGTTTCCTCCATCGACCTGATGTGACGGGCAACCTGGCTTGGTCTTGCGTGGCTGTTCAAAGCGCGCAAAAACTCCATGTGCCCGGCCAGGTAGTCACCATGGCGATTGACGACACCGGACAGCAACTGCAGCGCACGTTGTGGCTGGTCAAGTTCCAGCAGGGCCTGTGCC
>JBCCVY010000282.1:0-5096 GCA_039194725.1 Pseudomonadota bacterium | reverse complement strand
GCCGGCCGTTCAAGGTGCCGGCATGCACCCGGACCGCGAATTGTGGGTCAACGAGCCGCGCGATCCGGTGGTGTCGTCGTTCACGCCGAGCAACAAGTATCATGCCTGATCGGGCTGGCTGCAAATCTTGACTTCGAGCAGGACATCGAAGTTGGAGGTTTATCAGCCGCGAGCTGTGTCCAATCTTGGTGTCTGGCACATTGGTCACCTTCGCCTGAAGGTCTATGGGATTGCTGCCGACGGACAGCAATTGACTGACGGCATTATCAGGAAGGCGCAAGGCTTTGCTCGACGCGAGCTACCGGCACTCGTGGCCGCCGTGGGTGAAGATGACGGACTTGGCTTTGTCATCATACATCCGGGTGATCTCGGCGTATCGGTACTGCTGCATTGGTGGATACAAGGTTCGGTGTTGTGCCAGCACATTGAGCGGACGTTGTGGGGCGCCGAAACACCTATGGATACCGCTACACGGCCGGTCATCGCCTGTGTCTGGGAATTGGGCCTGATTGACGCAGAACAACGCATCTGGCGCGACACCATGATGGTGCCGCAACCGGACGCTGACGCCTATCTGGAAGCGCATGCGTCGATGACCGAAGTGTAGCGCTGACCGGTTCTGTTGCCGGCAACCGCCTGTTGCTCAGCAACGGGCGCACAATGGCCTGATTGATATGCATTGATAATGTTGTATTGACGTCACCACCTGAGAGGCCGGAACGGCGATCCGGCCGGTCTATGCCTCGGTGATGGCCCAAAGCAACTAACGCAAGCAGCAGTGATATCAGCCGTGAGAAATCAACTACTACTTCTTTTTGCCCTGCTCTGCGTACCCATTGCCACCTATGTATCTCAGGTCAATGCCCAGTCCAGCACCGATCGCGAAGCAGTTCTGGCAGTCAATGCTGAATTTTACAGGGCGTTTCGGGAAAGCGACATTGCCGCCATGGCAAGGGTGTGGAGCGACCAGGAACCGGTTGCCGTCCAGCACCCGTCTAGCGGGCGCATCGATGGTCGCGACGCGGTGCTGAAGAGCTGGGCCCTGATAATGCGCCGGCCGCCCGATATCAGCTGCGATATCGAAGCGGTTCGATTTTCCGATGGCGGGTGGGCAGTCATCTGTCTGGAACAGCTCAAGCCGGGAACGGTGCGGATGATCAACATCTTTCGCAAGGACGCCGGTGAATGGAAAATGATCTATCACGGTCCGGCCCCGGAAGCCGAAAGCGTCTAGCCGAGTGAACCGATTTTCCGCCATCAAACGAACGAATCCAACCTCATCTCGCCCCAGGGTCCCATCTCAGTTTTTCATGCTGGCGAATTCATCCGGCGACAGGGCGCCATCCTCATTGGCATCCGCCGACAGGAAGGCGTCTTCGGTCAGGTCCGGCATCTGCGACACGGCTTCGTCCAGCGACACCGAACCATCGGCGTCAGTATCTACGTCGGCAAAGTCCGCGGCCTGCGCGGCACCGGCAGCAAGCATAGCAACAGCAAGAACAGCAAAAACCCTTTTCATCGCACCCTCCAAAATCAGCCAGCCCGTCGTCATGACGGGCGTTGTTGCATCCGGCGCAGCGTTTCGACGCCCTGCCGGAGCGCACATATGACCTTCACCAACGGGTTTTTGTTGGGCCAAAAATGGTTGAATTTCGGGATTTTTGCGTCAGAAATGCAGTTGGTGCAAATTAAGCACTATGGCTTCACGTACTCAACGGTCTCGACCGGCGTGCCCATTTCCGTCGCAGTGAAACGACGCCTGTTGACCCACCCGTGCGCCTCGTAAAATGCCATTGCCGGCTGGTTGAAGGCACGAACGAGCAAGCGCCTAGCCCCCACCTCCTCGGCCCTCCGCAGCAGCGTGCCGCCGATACCTCGCCTTTTGAAGTCCGGATCCACATGGATGTCTTCCAGCACGCAGCCGTTCACCTGCATTGCCGCGACGATTTTCCCGTCAAGCACGGCCACATCAATCTGTTCGAGGTCGGTGTTCAGCCAGGCACTTGTCGGATCGGTTTCGTGAAACCGGCGAACAGAGGCTGCCGGCAGATGCGGCGCCCAGCTTGTCAGCCAGGAGCGCACCAGCAGATGATGCAGCACCGCCCGGTCTGCAGGGTTCGCGCGTCGTATCGAGAGATTGCTCAACGCCGGCTTTGTCATCAAATCCTCCCGATCATGGCTGCAGCCGTATGCCGTCGGCAATCTGCCTGGCACTGGCAGCGGCAGCATGAAAGTAGCCATGAAACCCAGGACGGTAGCCGATGAACCACAAACCTTGATGATCAGGGTCAGGCTCACCGGATGGATGCAGCGGGACACCGCAGCCGTCCAGCACCTGCAGGTGAGCCAGCAGCGGCTCAAGCCCGGTGCGATACCCGGTGGCGCAGATCACAGTGTCGGCATGGAAACTTTTGCCGTTCGTGAACTCGACCTTGCGCCGCTGGAAGCCGGTTATCTGCCCTGCGACCCGGAAACGGCCGCTGCGGATTGCCGCAACAAAGCCGTCATCCATGGCAAACGCAACACCGTCACGCAGCAGGCGCGTGCCGCCGCCATCCGGATGGCTGGTCAGGCCGTACTGGTTCAGATTGCCGAAAAACAGCCACTGCATCAGCCGGAATGCCGGGTCTAGCACACCCACCGGCAGGGCGGCAAACAGGCCGGCTGCCCGGTGCAAGGGAAACCCCAGCACCCGGGTCGGGACAATGGCCGGGCCGTGACGTACCGAAATCAGCACCTCTGACGGCTGGTGACGCGTCAGATGGTTCAGCACATCGCCGCCCGAGTTGCCGGCACCGACCACCAGCACGCGCTTGCCGTCGAACCGGGAGACATCGCCCAGGTCGGCCGCATGGATCAGTTCGCCGCTGAAAAGGTCCCGGCCTTTCCAGTCGGGAATGTGCGGAATGCGGTCCCGGCCGGTCGCAATGATGACGTTATCGCACTCATATGCCTCACTGTCCGTGTCAAGGCGCCAGCGTGATCCCGCCCGCCCGATGCCTGTCACCGCGATCCCGAAGTGGATCGGCACCTGAAGATCACGGGCATAGTCCTCAAGATGGTTCACAACCGTGTCGCGGCGCAAAAACGGCCCGTCCGTGTCCGGCGGCGGGCAGCCCGGCAAGCCGGCGAAATGGCGGTGAATGTTCAGACGCAATTGCGGGTGACGCGCACGCCACGGATCGGCGACCCTGTCGCTGCTCTCAAGCACGGTTACCGACACGCCACGCTGCGCAAGCGCATGGGCAGCGGTGAGGCCGGAAAGCCCGGCGCCAATGACGATGGCGTTTTGACCTGAAGACTGTTGCATTGTTCCGGCGCACTGAATGCAGCCGGATGCGGAGAAAATAAGTGCAGTTCCTCACACCACAGTCATGGCCTGTGGGCTTGTGCGAGGCTACCTGTCGGACAGGGCAAGACGCAGGCCGAGAAATCCGAACGTGCCGGCAAACGTCCGCTTCAGCCACTTCATCACAACCGGGCGCGATATCACATAGTCGCGGGCCATGGCGGCACAGGCGCCGTAGCCGACGAAGATGACGAAGGTGAGCGCCATGAACACCGCCGCCAGAAGCACCAGGTTCGCCGTTGCGCCTTGTGCATTGAGCGGCACAAACTGCGGCAGGAAGGCCATGAAGAACAGCGACAGCTTGGGGTTCAACACGTTGAGCAGCATGCCGTTCACGATTGTCCTGCGCGCCGGGACCGGTGCCCGGTCTTCGGCAACGTCCAGCGTGCCGCCGTCCTTCATGATGCTCCAGGCCATGTAGAACAAATAGGCGACACCCAGGTACTTGACGATCTGGAACGCCAGGGCGCTGGTGTGCAGAATGGCGGCCAGTCCGACAATGCTGGCAATGGCCGCCGGCAGGATGCCCAGAGTGCAACCGAACGCGGCTGCGACACTGGGCCGAAAGCCCCTGCCCAGCCCGACAGCCAGCGTGTACAGCACACCGGTGCCCGGCAGCAGGACAACAACGATCGATGTCAGTAGAAATTCAATGCTCATCATGAACCCTTTCAATATGAAAGCGCATCATTGCCTGAAACCAGATCGAGAGTCCAAGCGAATACCTGTTCCGAGAGTGAATTACTCAGCCGGCCGTTGAGACTGCGGATCAACCGGGTGTCGGGAAGCGGTCCTAGTCCAGCACCTCGCCAGACAGGGACCAGCGTGCGATATCGGGCGAATCCAGAGCTACACCGATACGGTCATGCTCCTGCCGCGTGGTGCCGCCAAACGACCAGTGCATGCCAACCATGAACGTGTGGTCGTTAAACTCTTCAAATCCGTTGTCGCTGACATCGCGGTTCTCGGCGTGACTGCCGCGATAGCGCACGAACACATTGGTATCCCCTACCAAAGGCAGGCCTGTCACCAAGGTGTCGTATCTGGCACCCCACTCGTAAAGTTTCGCTTCATCTTCATCACCATCGACGACGCCATCAACATAGGAAGCCTCGATCTGCAGACGGGTGTCGGCATCGATGTACCAGCGCGCCAGGCCGCGGACGAACCAGGCGTCCCGCAGGGCTTCCGGATCGCCATTGTCATCTGAATCACCGTTCGTGTAACCGCCCTGGCCCTGGAACATCCAGGCGCCCGCATAATACTGGAACTCACCGCCAACAAAGTAGATCATGGCCTCGTCGGCATCAGCGTATCCGCCACCCCAACCGCCAAACACACCAAGCAGACCCGTTGACGGGTCCCTCAGGAACGAGAAATGGGTGGTTGCCTGATAGTGATAGCCATAGAAGTCATCAACACCCGCTGCGGAATCGTCATTCGTCAACTGTTCGCTGTTGATCTCGTACTTAAAGTCCTGCTGCATCGACAGTGTGTCGCCCAATGGAAAGCTCAGTCGCGCTTCACCACCCGACATGAAATGAACATCATCATCGGGGGTGTTGCCACCGCCATCGGTTTCAAACTCACCGATGAAGGTAGCGCCCACCCAGCTTTCATAGCTGCCGGAAACGATCAACCCCAAAGCACGTTCGGCTTCCAGATCGGCAGCGTTCGACGCGGATGCACCAAATGTCGCAAATAGTCCTGCTGCCACTATGGCGATACCATATTTCATATCCGGCTC
>JBCCVY010000281.1:0-5120 GCA_039194725.1 Pseudomonadota bacterium | reverse complement strand
CGCCGCCGTGCAGATCTAAACATTGCCTATGTGCCGCAGAAACTTCAGGTCGACTGGACACTGCCGTTGACGGTGCGCCGCTTCATGCGCTTGACCGGACAGGCCAGCGCCAGTGAGGCTGAAGACGCGATGGCAGCGACAGCTGTCAGCCATCTGGCAACGGCGGAAGTCCGCACCCTCTCCGGCGGCGAATTTCAGCGTGTGATGCTGGCGCGTGCCATCGCCAGAAAGCCCGATCTTCTAGTCCTTGACGAGCCCGTTCAGGGCGTAGATTTTGCGGGCGAAATTGCGCTTTATGACTTGATCCAGGAAATTCGGGACGAGATGAATTGTGGCATCCTGCTGATTTCCCATGATCTGCATGTCGTGATGGCGGCTACCGACCGGGTGATCTGTCTTAACGGGCACGTGTGTTGCTCTGGCACGCCGACCGTGGTTGCCTCGAGCCCCGAATACAAGGCGCTGTTTGGCGCCCGGGCGGCACCGACGCTGGCAGTCTATGAGCACCGCCACGATCACTCGCACCTTCCCGACGGCCGTGTCCAGCATGGTGACGGCTCAATCACGGATCATTGCCACCCTGACGACGGTCATCATGACCACCACGAAAGTCCACCGGGCGAGAACCGGTCCCGCCATGACGGCGAGAGGAGCCATGATGCTTGACGACTTTTTCACCCGGGCGATCGTGGCCGGCATCGGTGTTGCCCTTGTCGCCGGCCCGCTTGGCTGTTTCATAGTGTGGCGGCGGCTGGCCTATTTCGGCGACACGCTTTCGCACGCCGCGCTGCTCGGTGTGGCGCTCGCCTTCCTGTTCGAGGTCAATATCACGTTGGCGGTTTTCGGCGTGTCGGCCTGTGTGTCTCTCGCGCTGCTACTGCTGCAGAAGCGGGCAACCCTTTCTGCCGACGCGCTGCTTGGCCTTCTGGCCCATTCCGCCTTGGCGCTGGGCCTCGTTGTCCTCGCTTTCATGACCTGGGTTCGCATGGACCTGATGGGCTTCCTGTTCGGTGACATCCTGGCCGTATCCAAAACAGACATCGCGGTTATCTGGCTGGGCGGTGCGCTGGTGCTGGGGGTGCTTGCAGCCGTTTGGCGGCCACTGTTTGCCGCGACCGTCAACCGAGAACTGGCCGAGGCTGAAGGCATGAACCCGGAGCGCGCCAATTTCATCTTCATGCTGCTGATGGCCGCCGTCATCGCCATATCGATGAAGATCGTCGGCGTTTTGCTGATCACCGCCATGCTGATCATTCCGGCTGCGGCGGCGCGCCGGTTTGCGACCGGCCCTGAGCAAATGGCGCTGCTGGCGGCAGGTATCGGGGCGGTATCGGTTGTTGGCGGCCTGTTCGGCTCGCTGGAATGGGACACGCCTGCCGGACCCAGTATTGTGGTGGCCGCGCTGGGGCTGTTCGTGCTGTCAGTGTTGCCGGCATTTTCGCGCGGCCCGGCAAAGCGTAGTGAGCGGGAAAAAGCAGCAACCGAAATTCAGAAAGAGGCCGGGCCATGAATGAACATGTTCACCCATCCGCTGACTTGACCAAGAACCAGGCACTGGTAATGGGTGCTCTGACCAGGTCGGACTCGCCGCTCAGCGCCTATACCATTCTCGACCAGCTTCGTAATGATGGCTTTCGCGCCCCGCTGCAGGTCTATCGTGCGCTTGATAAACTGGTCGAATTTGGCATGGTCCACAGGCTGGAAAGTCTCAATGCATTTGTCGCCTGCCGACATCCTGGGTGCGATGATCACGAGACCGTCGTTTTCATGATCTGCGAGACATGTGGCCGAGTGCAGGAACTTTCCGACGATGCTCTCGCCAACAGGGTCGAATTCCTGGCCGACGAGGCTCGTTTCGCGCTGAAAAACACCACCATAGAGCTACGCGGCATTTGCCGAAACTGCCAGGCGGCCTGAGTTTCATGGTCTACGGCATGAGCTACCGGAAATGAGGCTCAGGCGACTTCACGTTTGAGCCAGTTGTTGCGCCACAGGGAATTTGTGTAGCAGATGGCCTCGCCATAGACTTCTTCAATGATCGACGACGGCATCGGCCAGGGCAGGCGAACCTCGCCCTGGGTTTCGTCGCTGCCTGTGAAATTCAACTCGGCATTGTGTTTGTCGGCCAGGTGCCGCATGCGGTGGTTGGACGACCTGCACCACAGCAGCACCGAGCTGACGCCGCGGTTTTGCAAGGCGGCAATGATGCGGGCAAACAGCGCATCGCCGACGCCTTTGTCCTGCCAGTCGGGAACAACGGAAAACGCCGCTTCGGCCCGTATCGGCAGGCTGCCGGCCAGCAGTTTCACCTCGCCGACACCCAGCAGTTCGCCGTCGACGAAGGCACCAAACACCATATTGCCGCCGGCAAATGCCGATCGGGCATAGATGTCGAGAAAGCTGTCGTGCACGGCGGCGCCGAAACGCATGGCGCGCGAAGCAGGGTCGAGCCGGTCGAAATGGCTCCTGAACAAATCCCGCTCGCTGCTCCAAAGCCTGCGGATTGTAATGGCGGTTGCCGTTTCCGGTGCAGTGGAATGCATTGTCATGGTCTTTTCCTTCTCAGTCGCCTTGGTGAGTCGGGCAAAATCAATAGGTATAATGTAGTGCTGCAATGCAGCATGGAAAAGGCCAAATTGTTGCATTGCAACAAAACGTGATGACCGATTTGTGGTGGATGAATTGCCGTTGCGACAGGGAAACTCGTGCTTGCCTAAGCCCGGCAGGCTGATTAGGTTCGCGCAGATTGTGACAACAAGTTCAAGGGAGCCGTTCAGCGATTGCGGGCGGGTATGTGCGGAGTATGGTCAAGGAAATCGGACACTTTATTGGCGGCAAGGCGGTTGCAGGAACATCCGGGCGGTTTGCCGACGTCTATGACCCGAATACGGGTGAAGTTCAGGCGAAAGTCGCCCTTGCCAGCGAGGCCGAACTCAAAACGGCCGTGGCAGATGCCAAGGCGGCACAGCCGGCATGGGCAGCGACGAACCCGCAGCGCCGCGCCCGTGTGCTGGCCAAGTTCATCGACCTGGTCAATGCCGAAAAGGAGGAACTTGCCCAGATGCTGTCGTCGGAGCACGGCAAGACAATCCCCGACAGCCATGGCGATATCCAGCGCGGCATCGAGGTTTGTGAGTTTGCCACCGGCATACCGCACCTGCTGAAAGGCGAATACACGCAGAACGCCGGCCCCGGCATCGACATTTACTCCATGCGCCAGGCTCTTGGTGTGACCGCCGGCATCACGCCGTTCAATTTCCCGGCCATGATCCCGATGTGGAAATTCGCACCGGCAATAGCCTGCGGCAACGCCTTCATCCTCAAGCCCTCCGAGCGCGATCCGTCGGTGCCGATGCGGCTGGCCGAACTGATGATGGAGGCCGGCCTGCCCGCCGGTATCCTGAATGTGGTCAACGGTGACAAGGCATCGGTCGATGCGATCCTCGATGATCAGGACATTCAGGCTGTCGGCTTTGTTGGCTCGACGGCGATTGCTGAATATGTCTATTCGCGCGGCTGTGCAGCCGGCAAGCGGGTGCAGTGTTTCGGTGGTGCGAAGAACCACATGATCATCATGCCCGATGCGGACATGGACCAGGCTGTCGATGCGCTGATCGGGGCCGGCTACGGCTCGGCGGGTGAACGCTGCATGGCGATTTCCGTCGCGGTTCCGGTGGGCGAGGAAACCGCAAACCGGCTGGTCAGCAAGCTGATGCCAAGGGTCGAGAACCTGCGCATCGGCCCGTCAACCGACCGCGAAGCCGATTATGGACCGGTGGTGACCGGCCAGGCGCTGCACCGGATACGCGATTATGTCGAGGTCGGCATCAAGGAAGGGGCGACACTTGCCGTGGACGGCCGCGACTTCAAGATGCAGGGCTATGAAAACGGCTATTTCATGGGTGGCTGCCTGTTCGACAATGTGACCAGGGACATGCGCATCTACAAGGAAGAGATCTTCGGACCGGTCCTGTCGGTGGTGCGCGCCAAGACCTACGAGGAAGCGCTCGAACTGCCGATGAGCCATGAATACGGCAACGGCGTTGCGATCTATACCCGTGACGGCGACGCGGCGCGTGATTTTGCCGACCGGATCAATATCGGCATGGTCGGTGTCAATGTGCCGATCCCGGTGCCGCTGGCCTACTACACTTTCGGCGGCTGGAAGAAATCGTCGTTCGGCGACCTGAACCAGCATGGACCGGATTCAGTGCGGTTTTACACGCGCACCAAAACCGTCACCTCGCGCTGGCCGTCCGGCATCAAGGACGGGGCGGAGTTTTCCATTCCAACCATGAATTGACCTCTTCGCGTCGTCCAGACGCGGATACGTCGCCAGGCAGCTGCGGACAGCCGTTCGCGGCTGTCTTGTTTAAGATGTTGTTCATCATGTTCGCAATCGGGCGCATCCAGACCTGCCAGCCGGGGCTGGTTGAGCCAACTTCGTGACCAGTCATTAACGTCCCTCATGCGAGTCTCCCGGCCTTTGATTGATGGGTTTGGGGACGGATAATCCATGGCGAACTGGATATTTATCGCTATTGCGGTGGCAGCGGCGATGTCGATGCTGTTTGTGTTCAACTGGCGGCGCCCGGTCACAGTGCGCCGAAGCGTGCTGATAAACCGGCCCGCACAGGACATCTGGAACTCCGTCGACTATCTGTCCGGGGACTTTTCCTGGCAGCAGCATTTTGACCATGCCGAAACCAATGCGGATGGCCATGTCCACCATTTCTACTCGCTCAGGCGTGACGATGGCAGCAAGGTCGGCTGGGACCTGCAGTTTGAAATAATCGAACGTGACATCGGCAAGTCCATGAAGGTGCGGCGCACCGGCCTCGAAGCCAAGCAGAGAAATGACCGGCTGCTGGAACGTGACATTGACCTTGAGCCGCAGGAAACCGGAACCCGGGTGACATTCCGCGAGTTCTGGGGGCCGCGGTCGATAACCGGATTTGCCCTGGCACATATGGATGCAGCTGCGATGCTCGCCCGGTTGAAAAGCTGGGCTGAAACCGGAAACGCCACACCGAAGGGGTCAAACGGGTGGACCGGCGCGGTGATATCCGGCGCGTCCCTGCTGGCAACGGCGGCGGCGTTTTCACTGCTGCTGGGCTGGG
>JBCCVY010000280.1:0-5132 GCA_039194725.1 Pseudomonadota bacterium | reverse complement strand
GGTGGATCAGCGCTTCGCGGTCAGCGCGTCCGGCATCGCCTGCGGTCGGCGCCAGGCGGTCCAGCAATTGCTCGGCAACAGCCTTGGCATCGCCCTGGATAGCCACGGTAACCTTCTTGGTCAGGCCGATGCGGTCTGAATTGATGTCTACCTGGATGATCTTGGCATCCTTCGGCCAGTAGTCGATGCCATAGCCCGGCAATGTCGAGAACGGATTAAGGCGGGTGCCCAGCGCCAGCACCACATCGGCCTTGGCGATCAGTTCCATGGCGGCCTTGGAGCCGTTGTAGCCTAGCGGGCCGACGTGCAGCTTGTGCGAGCCGGGGAATGCGTCATTGTGCTGGTAGCCGCAGCAAACCGGCGCCGACAGTTTTTCCGCTAGGGCGGCGGATGCGGGAATCGCGCCACCGATGACAACACCGGCACCGTTCAGGATGACCGGGAATTTCGCTTCCGACAGCAGCTTTGCGGCGTCATCGATTGCCTGGGTGCCGCCACTTGGCAGTTCAAGGCGTACAATCTGCGGCAGGTCGATATCGATCACCTGGGTCCAGTAGTCGCGCGGGATGTTGATCTGCGCCGGTCCGCACTGGCGGAAAGCCTGTTCGATGACCCGGTTCAGGACCTCCACCATCCGTGAAGGATCGCGGACTTCTTCCTGATAGCAGACCATGTCTTCAAACAGCTTCATCTGCTCGATTTCCTGGAAGCCGCCCTGACCGATGGTCTTGTTGGCAGCCTGCGGGGTTACCAGCAGCAGCGGTGTGTGGTTCCAGTAGGCAGTTTTTACCGGTGTGACGAAGTTTGTGATGCCAGGGCCGTTCTGGGCAATCATCATGGACATCTTGCCGGTTGCACGGGTGTAGCCGTCTGCGCTCATGCCGGCATTGCACTCATGTGCACAATCCCAGAACTTGATGCCGGCCTTCGGAAACAGGTCCGAAATGGCCATCATGGCCGAACCGATAATGCCGAAGGCATGCTCGATGCCGTGCATCTGCAGAACTTTTACAAATGCTTCTTCTGTTGTCATCTTCATTGGAAACCACCTCTCCTGTGTCACCCGGAAACCGCGCGCGCTGTTACGGTCAATCATTTAACCCATGGGAGGAGTTCTAGTGCGGCTTTGTGGTGCCAGCCAGTGCCAGATTTACCAAAGGCAAGGGACAGATGGCAAATTTTGAGAAATTTAGTCTCAATAATTAATCGATTCCCTGATTCAAGCTCTCCTTCAGCTTCTCGCTGCCACGAATCCAAGTGTCATCACGGGCGAGGAAGTCTTTCAGCATCTTGCCGGGTTCCGGTTTAAACCGGTCTTCGGCCACTTCAAACCGGCCGATCCGGTCAAGCCGGAAGGTGCGGAAATCGTCTCGAAGCTCGCACCAGCCCGCCATCAGCCACACTGGGCCGAAGTAAGCCAGTGACAAGGGCCGGACCTGCCGGTTTGTCGGATCGCCCCGGGCATCCTGGTAGCCGATGGTGACCTTGCGGTTCTCCCGCAGGGCGTTTCTGAGTTCGCCGAGTTCAAACTTGAGTGGTGCCATATAGTGTTCAGACGGGGCCAGCAGAGCCGTATTGGTCATGTAGGTGCGCAGCGCGTCGGGCAGCACCGCCTCGACCTTGGCGATCACGTCCGTGGCCGCGTCAGCCAGCTCCTTGTCGGCCCACGACTGCACGATACGCGCACCCAGGACCAGTGCTTCTATTTCGGTTTCCTTGAACATAAGTGGTGGCAGGTCATAGCCCGCACGCAGCACATAACCAATCCCGGCTTCACCCTCGATCGGCACTCCGGATGTCATGAGATCCTGAATGTCTCGATAGATGGTGCGTTCGGAAACCTCGAAGTTTTCGGCCAGGTCACGCGCACGCGTCAGCGGCTGACGGCGCATGAACTGGATGATCTCGAACAGTCTGTCGGCGCGGCGCATGGAACCTTGCGTCTCCTTGTTGTCGTTGTTTCACAACTAGCATAAGCCTACTGACATCATGCTGTCAGGAGAGCCTTGGAGATGCTGACAATATGCTGTCAGCAGGCATGGTGCATGGTGGTTTCCAGACAAGCGAAGGAGAACCGAACATGACCACCACAACTCATTCAAATGCCACCGTTGCAACCGGCCCAGGTCAGCGCCGCTGGATCTTTCAGGTGCTGGGCGCCGTGGCGAGGCTGGTTCGCCACCGTCGTGAAGCGGCCCAGTTGCTGGAAATGGATGACCGCAAGCTCGCCGATATCGGCCTGTCGCGGTCAGACGTGATCCGGGCCATGAACGGCTCATTGTTGCAAGACCCCACCCGCGAGCTGACGCGTCTGGCCGGCCGCAGACCCTGAGCGGACAATCCCGGCCACGCGACCAGTCAAAAGCTCGCGAAGCAGCATGGTTTCAAACGGAACCATGCTGCATTTGTTTGATAACAGCCTGATCCGCTGCGTTCACGCTCAGGTGAACGCCATGTGATCAAGTGCACATTTTGCGGGTGTTCATCCAGCTAGTTTGCTTTTCAACGATGGCCGGATCAACCGGTCGCAGTAAAAAGGAAAAGAAGTCATGATCAACAAGACCAACATTATGGCAGTAGCAATTGTTGCAGCTGCCGCGTTTACCGCAGTACCTTCGGCCAATGCATCGGTTGTCGGCGGTATGTCGTCAGCTGCCGCTGCCGCCACCACCACGGCTGCTGCGCCCGGCGCACAAGGCAACATTGTTCTGGCTGGCGGACGCCGCCACCGCCACTTCCATTGGGGCTTTCATGGCTGGGGCCCGGGCTACGGTTGGGGCTACCACCACGGCTTCCGCAAGTGCCACTGGCTGAAGCGGAAAGCCCGCCGCACCGGTCGCCGTTACTGGTGGAACCGTTACTACAACTGCCGTGACCGGTTCTACTACTAATCCCGGTAGAGAGTAACCTCTCGACAACCAAGAAGGCAGCCGGAGCAATCCGCGCTGCCTTCAACTATTGTGCAACTGTTCAGGGCCTGAGCCGCCATTGATGTCTCCTAGAGGCGCACAGCTTCTTCCGGTGCCATGAACTGGTATCCCAGATCCTCGGCAACCGCCTTGTAGGTGACATGGCCGGCATGCACATTCAACCCCGCCATCAGGTGCTTGTTCTCCGTCAGCGCCTTGCGCCATCCGCGATTTGCGATCTGCAGGATGAACGGCAGCGTTGCGTTGTTGAGCGCGTAGGTTGAGGTTTTCGGCACACCGCCCGGCATGTTGGCAACGCAGTAGTGAATGACATCATCCACCACGTACACCGGATCGTCATGGGTGGTGGCCTTTGACGTTTCAGCACTGCCGCCCTGGTCAATTGCCACGTCCACAATGACCGAGCCGGCCTGCATGGTCTTCAAGATGTCCCGCGTGATCAGTTTTGGTGCCGCGGCTCCTGGAATCAGCACGCCGCTGACAACAAGGTCAGCTTCGGCGCAGTGCCTCTCAATGGCATCTTTGGTCGAATAGACAGTGTTGAGTGGACGCCCGAACTGGCTCCACAGCGACCGCAGCACATCGACATTCCGGTCGATCACCCAGACGTCGGCGCCCATGCCAAGCGCAATGTGCGCAGCATGACGACCGACCATGCCGCCACCGATGATGACCACCTTGGCCGGGTCGACGCCCGGAACACCGCCCAACAGCAGTCCGTGTCCGCCGTGGGCCTTCTCAAGGTAATAGGCGCCGGCCTGGATCGACAGTCTGCCGGCAACTTCCGACATCGGCGCCAGCAGGGGCAGGCCGCCCGTAGGACTGGTCACAGTTTCATAGGCAATGCACGTGGCTTTGGATTTGACCAGATCCCTGGTCTGGGCTGCGTCGGGGGCCAGGTGAAGGTAGGTGAATAGGATCTGGCCTTCACGCAGCATCTTGCGCTCGCTTGCCTGCGGCTCCTTCACCTTCACGATCATCTCGGCCTTGGCGAATACTTCCGCCGCCGTCTTTACGACCTTGGCACCGGCCTTGCGGTAGGACGTATCGTCCATGCCAATGCCGACGCCGCAGCCGGTTTCAACAATGACCTTGTGGCCGGCATCGACCACCTCGCGAACCGAAGTCGGCGTCATGCCAACCCGGAACTCCTTGTTCTTTATCTCCTTCGGTACACCGACCAGCATCGCCGTTTCCTCCTGATATCGCGTTGCCTGCACTGTCACTTGAGGATACACCTCTTGTAGCGGGATTTATTATCAAATATTCTGTGATAGGCAGATTTGATCGGATAAACTTTCAACAACATCGAGTTTTATAGAATGAACATCGTTGACTTGGACAGGGCAGATCGCCGTCTCCTCAGGGAGCTCCAGGCTGACAGTTCGCTGTCAGTGGCCGAACTGGCAGAACTCGTCAACCTGTCGGCCTCGTCGTGTCATCGCCGTATCAAGCTTCTGGAGGAACGCGGCCTGATCAGCGGCTACGGGGCGCGGCTGGGCCGGGAAAAGCTTGGTCTCAGCATCGAGTTTTTCGTGGAGATTTCACTGACGGCGCAGACCGAGGAAAACCTGGAAGCCTTCGAGAATGCAGTGCGCCGGCTTCCCGACATTTTGGAGTGCCATCTCATGGGCGGGCAGTACGACTACCTGTTGCGCATCGCCGTTGCCAGTACCGCTGACTATGAGCGCATTCATCGCCGCGCCATCACCCGGTTGCCCGGCGTGGCGCGCATTCAGTCTTCCCTGGCTTTGAGGACAATAAAGCCATGGACCGGCTTGCCGGTCTGAGCGCTGCATGCGGCTGCAGCGATTTTTCGTACATATTTGATCTCGGTCATCTTGTTGACATGCCCGACTGCTTATCATCGAGGTTATTAGGCCGGGGGGCAGCTTGAATTTCAATACAATCATTAGGAGGCCCTTATGACGCAGAAAACCACCACATCCTCACCCCCAAAAACGGCCATTGACGCCGCCGGCGAATTGCCCCGGACCGCCATGGACTTTGCCAGCCGCTACGGTGTGGATGCGATCAAGACCCTGAGCAGCTGTCAGGGCAAATACGCAGCTTTCATGAAACAGCGCCTGTCGGAAGATTTTGCCATGCCGCAGCGGCTGTCAGGCTGCAAGACGCCGATGGAGATCATGGACGTGTGGGCCGACTTCTACTCAACCGCGATGGGCGATTACATGAACCATG
>JBCCVY010000279.1:0-5183 GCA_039194725.1 Pseudomonadota bacterium | reverse complement strand
TGTCATGCTCTATCCAGCAAGGAACTTCACCGGTATTGCCACTTCTGCCAGGCGCTCCTGATAATCTTCATCGCGGATTGGGGATCTTCCTCATGCCCGACATGACCCACGCCCTGCATCTGGCGCACGCTGGCACCGGCGATCTTTTCGGCGACGAGGTGTGCCTCGTGCGACGGTATGGCTTTGTCACCGTCGGCAATGACCAGCAGCAGAGGCGTCGCCAGCTCGCTCATCTCGTCCACGAGCGTTGTCAGATCCCAGTTGGCCATCATCTGCAGCGCAGCATCTACGTGAGGACCTGACCGCATCAGCCGCTGATAGAGCGCAATGCCTTCTGCATCAAGCCTCGATCCGGTTCCGGCAATCAACCGCTCCACCATCGCAGGATCATTTGCCCGGCCGGCGAAAAACCGCGGCACCAGCGGGTTCAGGCTCAATAGCTTGGCAAGCGGCGAAAACAATTGCGCGGTCTGCCCGCCCATTGGCCTGAAGGCACCGTTGAAACTGATTATCCCGGCAGGCTTGATGTGACCGTCCAGGGCCATGCGCGTGGCAATGGCCGCACCGGCGGAATGGCCGGCGACCAGATCAACCTTTGCGTCCAGCTCCTGCATCAAAACGCCCAGCAGTTCAGCATAGGACTTCAGCGACACTCTGCCAGCACCAGGCATGGAGGTGAACCCGTGACCAGGCAGATCCGGCACGACCACCTGAAAATCAGTGGCCAGCCCGGGCATCAGATCACGCCAGGAATGTGTCGAGGCACCGGTGCCGTGCAACAGCAGGAGCACCGGGCCACTACCCATGGTCTGGACATGAAACCGGACCCTGCCTGCTGCCAAGAAACGGCTGCACTCATGGTGCGGCCATGTCTGACGGTCAGTTTCCCAGTCCAGTGGCTTCTGGCTAAAGATCATCACTCACACCGTGTAAGCCCGATCTGAACCACCTCGGGTCTCCTGCTTCACGATGTTGGAAACAGCAGATGAGTCTGCGTAAGGCAGCGGCACAAGCCGGGCGCCCATGGCAGCCGCGATGTCGGCCGCGGCCGGACTGGGCCGCGGTGAGATATCCAGCAGCAGTGCGGTGATACCGGCCACGGCGATGGCCCGTGCAGCGTCGAGCGCATCACGCCCCGCCTGCAATCTGCCCGGGCTGCCGTCGCGCGCGACATTGGCCTGGCCATCGGTCAACGCAACAATGACCGGCGTTGTGCCCCGCCGGCGTTCGGACAGAGCCAGCAGCAGGGCAGCCTCAAGCCCGGCGCAAAGCGGTGTGCCGCCACCGCCAGCCATGCCGGTCAGAGCGCGCTTTGCCCGCACAAGCGACCGTGTCGGCGGCAGCAGCACCTCGGCGCCCTGGCCGCGAAACGCGACAACCGCCACCTGGTCTCGCCGCACATAGCTGTCGGCCAGCAGCAACTCAACTGCGCCCTTGGCCTCCGCCAGGCGATTGAGCGCTGAAGAACCGGATGCGTCCACGGCAAATATTGTGAGCGTCTCGCTGTGCTGCTGGTAGCGATTGATGCGGATGTCCTGCTTGCGGACTTCGATACGCTGCGAGGGAGCAGACGCGGACAGCCGGTCCTGCATCTCGCGGCGGCGCAGGGTTTGCCACGGCGCGGCTGCCCGCAGCGTCTCAATCACGTTGAGTTTTTCCCCGGGCCTCAGATCGCCACGCCGTGTGCCGGCCGGGCGGCCACGCCTGGAACTCCGGCGCAGCGCCCCCGCCTTGCCGGCCTGCGCAGAACGCGGCCGCAAGCGGCTTTTCACATCCGAAGTGGTCAGCAGGTCTGCCGGCAGCAACGCCTTCGACGCGGCAATCAGCATGTCGGCCAGCTGTTGGGCGTCAGGTGCCTGCATCTCATCGCCCGCTTCATCCTCTTCCGGCTCCTGCTCGTCGTCATGATCAGCTTCAGGACAATCTTGCATGTCGTCTTGTGCATCTTGTTCGGACTGTGGAAACCTTCGGGCACGCGGCACCAGCACCAGCCGCAAGGCGGCTTCGGCATCTTCCTGCCTGGTTGAACTGCGCCCGGCAAGGGCAGCGTGCACCCGCGCAACACCATTGGCCAGGATGCAGGCGCGTGCGGAATCAACACCAAGAGCCAGTGAAGCAGCACACAGGGCCTCTGCGACCTCATCACTCAGCGTGACATCGGCCAGCCGTTTGCGTGCCCCGGCGATATCTGCGGACCGTGTTTTGGGATCAGACAATTCGGCTGTGCGAAGTCCATCCAGGTTTATCTGAAACGCCATTCGTTCCTTGAGGACACCGGGCAGTGAGGGTTCATCGTCCAGCGCCTCGTCCAGCGCCACCATCAAGAACCGGGTTGACGATCTCAGTTGCAGGCCATCGCGTTCCGCGATTAGCTGGCCGGTTTCCAGCACGGTCCCTATCTGTGCCGCCATGGAGGCAGACATCCGCTCGGCCATGGCGGCAATCACGATGCCGCCATTGCTTTTGGACAGCAGCCCCGCTTCCGATACCGGATGGCCGGACTTGAGCGTAGCCACTAGGTCGAGACCGCCAAAAACCCGTTGTGGTGCGGCATCGACCGGCAGTCGGGTGATCACGGTTCGTCTGCCGGCCAGCCGTTTCAACAGGTCGAGCCATCGCTCACGAACCGGGCCGGCCTGGGCGCACACAACAATCCCACCGCAAATTGCTGGTGAGACCAAGGCAAGCGACAGCGCCAGACACGCCTCATCCCATTTATCGGCTGAAGCTACTGGTGCCTCGTCCATCACCCACCCAGTATCTCTGAGACGGCCCGCTCGACTCTCACACCGGAATCGGTTTCATCAAGCGGATCGCGCCGCAACCGATGACGCAGCGATGGACCGGCGGCTTCTTTCAGGTGCTTCTCCAGTACGGCGGGCTTGCCGTCCAGCGCGGCGAATGCCCGTGCTGTGCGCATCAGGGTCAGCTCACCGCGCAGACCATCCGTGCCCAGCGCCATGCATACCAGTGCCGCCTTTTCCAACATCTCGTCGCTGACCGTGACCCCTGCAACGGCTTTGCGGGCACGGGAAATCTTGCTCCGCATGGTCTTGTCTTTCCTGGACCACTCCAGCGCGAAACCGGCCGGGTCGCGATCATAAGCCTCGCGCCGGCGCACGATCTCGATGCGCTGCCTGACATCATCCGGCGTGGTGATGTCAACCGACAGGCCAAACCGATCCAGAAGCTGCGGACGCAATTCGCCCTCTTCCGGATTGCCGCTGCCAATCAGAACAAATCGGGCAGGATGGCGGACGCTCAGCCCTTCCCGCTCGATGACATTCTCACCGGAGGCGGCAACGTCTAGCAACAGATCAACCAGGTGGTCCTCCAGCAGGTTGACCTCATCAATATACAGGAAACCCCGGTTTGCCTGCGCCAGCAGCCCGACCTCGAGCACTTTCTCGCCGCGGGTCAGCGCGCTCTCAAGATCGAGGGCACCGACGACACGATCCTCGGTGGCGCCGAGCGGCAGATCCACTACGGGGACCGGTATCCTTGTCGCTTTGCGGGACTCCAAACTTGCCTTGCAATAGTCACAGAAGCTGCTGCCATCCGGGTCACAGTTATATTTGCAGTTCGCCACCGCCCTGATTTGCGGCAGCAGTCCGGCCAGCGCACGCACCGATGTTGACTTGCCCGTTCCCCTGTCCCCCAATATCAGGATACCGCCAATGGCCGGCTCAACCGCAGCCGCCACGAGAGCCCGGCGAACTTCGTTCTGGCCAACGATCGCCGAGAACGGAAATACTGGGGTGGAAGTCGACATGGTCATTGTCCGTTCTGCAGTCCGACCGTTGAAGTGCCCGCCTGCGGAGTCTGGGAATGTCAGCGCAGGCATACGGGAGATTAACTCAACTAGTTCAACACCACGCCGTCAACAGCCAATGATACAGTGAATGGATGTTCCGTTCGAGAGATCATGCATCTAGTTGGATGAGCTGTTGCAGCTCTTTGTTTTCAGGTGCGCACGAACCTCTTCAAGCAAGGTTGCGGTGTCGGCGATCTCATCCATCAAGGCGCGATTGACCAGCTCCGAAATTGCCACTTCAATCGACGTCTTCATGTTGGCCGCGCGCCAGGCTTCAACCGCGACAAGCTGCTCGGGCTGAAGCATCACTTCAACCACTCTCGCTGTTCCCGGATCACTCGAGGTTGTAGGATCGCGATTTGGATCGCTGGACAATAGCAAAACCTTCTTGGTGGCAGAAATCGCCTCAGCTTTTGCTGTTAGACTTTTTCGCCCATTCTTCCCTGGGAGCGACAGAGTATTCAATGATGGTCGGATTTCCACCTCGGAAAATCCCGTACGCAGATAATACTTACGTACGTACCTCGGTCATTTGCAGCATTCAGTTGAAAAGTCGAATCAGATCAGCCAACCCGCGCGCTTCCATCTTCTCACGGATGCGGGCGCGGTGCACTTCGACGGTTCGTTGGCTGATGCCCAGATCGTCCGCGATCTGCTTGTTGATCTTGCCCTGCACCAGGTGATCGAGGACTTCCCGCTCCCGGGTGGTAAGGCGTGCCAGGCGACGTTTCACCTCGGCCTGCGGAATGCGCGCCAGGGGCTTGTTGCCCAACCGCTCGACGGCTGCCTTGATTGCAGCCAGCAGGACTCTTTCATCCGGCGGTTTCTCTACGAAATCGATGGCACCGTTCTTCATGGCCTGAACCGCTGCCGCGACATCTCCGTGCCCGGTCAGCACAACAATCGGAATAGCAACACCTTGATTGTTCAGAAGTTCCTGCAACTGTAGACCACTGATGCCGGGCATCTTGATATCCAGAAGCATGCAGGCTGGCATATCAGGGTCGTAGCCTTCAAGAAAGTCTTCCGCGGAGGCGAACGGGGACGGATCATAGCCATGAGCGGTCATCAGCGCGCACAGTGAGCGCCGAACGGAGGAATTGTCCTCAACGACATAAATCCGAAAATCCTTGCTCGCCATGATTGTCGTGCTACGCCCCTATGTGGCGGGCAGGGAAAACCTGACATCTGCGCCAGCGGTTCCCGGTTCCAGCCATATTTTTCCATCGTGCGCTTCTACGATGGACCGACACAGAGACAACCCTATACCCATTCCGCTGGTTGTTGAACTGTGGAATGGTTCAAACAACATTTCGGTTTCCTCCGGCGGAACGCCCGGTCCGGTGTCGGCGACTGACACCACGACCAT
>JBCCVY010000278.1:0-5201 GCA_039194725.1 Pseudomonadota bacterium | reverse complement strand
GATGGACCTGGCTGGTGACATGGGACGCTCTGATGCACACCACGTCATCGCAGAACTGATTTCACAAGCCCGGCGGACCGGTGTAAGTTTCGCCGAGGCCCTGAATGGCGACGCCAGGATCAGCGCGCTGCGCACGCCTGAGCAGATCGCCAAGCTGCTGGATCCGGCGAATTACACAGGCGACGCCGTTCAGACCGTGGACCGGATCGTACGCGAACTGGATTGACCAGATGCAGACCATATGCCGCGATTGCCTGGCAAGTGTTGCAGCAACGGAGGCGCGCTGTCCGCAATGCCATGGACCAAGGCTGATAGGTCACCGGCGGCTGCATGAACTGTCCATTGCGCATCTCGACTGTGACTCGTTCTACGCCGCTGTCGAGAAACGCGATAATCCCGAGCTGGCAGACAAGCCGGTGATTATCGGCGGCGGCACCCGCGGGGTGGTGTCGACAGCCTGCTATGTGGCCCGCATTCAAGGGGTCAGATCGGCAATGCCAATGTTCAAGGCCTTGAAGGCATGCCCGAAGGCGGTGGTGATCAAACCGGACATGGCAAAGTACGCCAGGGTGGGAAAACAGGTCCGGGAGCTGATGAAACAGCTCACTCCCCTGGTCGAACCGATCTCTATCGACGAGGCGTTCATGGACCTCACCGGCACAGAACGGCTGCATGGCAAAAGCCCGGTCCGGTCGTTGTGCGAACTTGCGCTGAAGATTGAAGACGAGATCGGCATTACCGTCTCCATCGGGCTGTCTCACACCAAATACCTGGCAAAGCTTGCTTCGGACATGGACAAGCCCAGGGGCATGTTCGTAATCGGGCCTGACGAGTGTGTCGAGTTCCTGCGGGACAGGCCGGTCAGTTTCATCTGGGGTGTCGGCGCTGCCATGCAGAAGAAACTGCACCGGGACGGCATACGCCTGATCGGCCAATTGCAGCGCATGGAGAAAAACGAGCTGATGCGGCAGTACGGATCCCTGGGCTCGCGCTTGTACCATCTGTCGCGCGGCGAAGATGCCAGATCCGTGCAGGGTCGCAGTGCGTCAAAGAGCATCTCGGCAGAAACCACGTTCAACACCGACATCAGCGACTACCGGGAGCTGGAACGGAGATTGTGGCGGCTGTCTGAAAAAGTATCCCGGCGTGCCAAGAAGGAGCATATGGCCGGCGCGACCGTGGTGTTGAAACTGAAGACAGATCAGTTCAAGACCAGAACCCGAAACACCTCCCTTTCTGATCCGACGGCACTGGCGACGCGCATCTTTGATGCCGCCAAGCCGATGCTGCACCGGGAGGTGGACGGCAAGACGGCTTTCAGGCTGCTAGGTGTGGGCATTACCGGTTTGAGCGAACTTGCTGCTGAAGCAGAAATCGGCGGGCTCGATCTACGTGCCGACGCCAATGCCAAGGTCGAGCTTGCAATGGACAAGCTGCGTGACAAGTTCGGCACCGATGCGGTCGAAAAGGGTCGTGGATTGAAGGGGAACAGCAGATGACGCCGGCCACGATCAACTGTTGGCACAACCGGGTTTTCAAGGCCGCCCCTGCAACCACCGCCTTTCTGGCAATAGACATGCAGCGTGACTTCCTGATGGACGACAATGGCAAACCAAACGAAATGGCGCGGATTGTTCCGGCCTTCTCAAGGCTGACATCAGCGTTGCGGCGCTGGGGATGCCTGATCGCCCACACAAGGGAATCCTATGCGGCCGACTTGTCCGATGTAACAGCGCACAAGGCGAGCCAGGGATATGTCGGCAAACCTGGGCGTTTTGGCAAATACCTGATACGAGGTCAGCATGGCTGCGATTTCGTTGACGAGCTCAAGCCACAATCTGATGAACCGGTTATCGATCAGCCGGGTTTCGGCAAATTGCACGGCAGCGGCCTGTCTGACGTGTTGCGCACAAACTGCATCACCCACCTGATCCTGGCAGGTGTCACCACACAATGCTGCGTTCACTCGACTTTGCGCGAGGCAGTCGATGCCGGCTACTGGTGCCTTACCGTTGCCGACTGTTGCGCGTCACCGCGACAGAAATGGCACGATGCCGCCTTGGAACTGATTGCCTCGGAAAATCACCTGTTCGGCTCGATATGCAATCTGCAGGACCTGGAAACCGGCCTGCAGGCCAATCATCCCCAAGACTAATTGCAAGCTGCCATTTCCAGCAGTTTGATGTCCGTCAGCTTGGCGTCGAGAATGAAGTCCCCGTAGTTGAGGCTCATGTCTCCGGACACACCGTTTTCATACAGCACCATGGAGACCTGGTATTCAGGGGTTTCCTTGTCCTGATTGTCCGGCTTGAAATACGAGATCGATACCGGCCAGCCGGACAAACCATTGACGTCCTTCATCTTGGCGTCTGTCTGATCTTCGCCAGCGGCCCTTTTCGTGCCGATAAAGGTGATGGCGATGGCCGGGTTTGAGCCATCGGAGCCGTCATACAACAAGGTTTCGTCCCGCGACTGGCCTGCTTCGGCCGCCTTTACGATCTTAAGCTGATGGTCTACCGGGAAGGTCACCCCTTCCGGCAGGGAGAATATCTCCTCCTTGGGCTTGGTGATGGCGCCGGAGCCGCCGGTTCTGCCCTCGGCGAGCCTGGCCCGCAGCTCCTTTTCCTCCTGCAACTTGCTGTCGACGAACTGGCGCTGGACATAGCGCATCTGGTCGCTTTCGCCCGACTCCCACATGGATGATCTGCTGTCGAGGATGCGCGACTTGCCGCCGGACAGGAAAAACTGGTTGATCATGCGAAAGTTCACCGTCCAGCCTTCGCATCCGCTGCCGCTGAACTCGATGACCATGCGCCCCTTGGCGCCGGAAATACCGGTCCTGTCCTCGGCAGATTTCAAGGAAATGTCGTAGACGGCACGATGCGCGGCCAACGGCGATGCGGCAATCGTTGGCAATGTGAAACACATGCTGGATGCAACGATCACCGTCCCGCTCAGAAAACCAGTTAATTTGCTCAAAATCTTTCTCCGTCTGTTTTGTCCAGATATCGCAAATCGGTGGTCAAGTTACCAGATTCTTTGCATGCCCCTCGAAAAAGGCATTTACATGGTCAACGGTCTGTCGCCAGCACTCCGTCTGTGCCTCGAAGCTCGCCCACGCAACGTGCGGCGTGATGATCACATTGCTGCGGTCGGCAACCTTCATCAACGGATGATCGGGGGCTGGTGGTTCGGTTGTCAGCACGTCGAAACCGATACCGCTGACAAGGCCTTCGTCCAGGGCGGCCACAAGATCTTCCTCATCCACCAACCCGCCACGCGCGGTGTTGATGATCAACGGCTGCCGCTTCATTTTCCTGAACTCCGCACTGGCCAACATGTTACGGGTCCCCGGCATTAGCGGGCAATGCAGCGTTATCACGTCCGCTCTCTCCAGGACCTCGTCAAACGGGGTGTACAATGGCCCGAGACCTTCCACTCCCTTGTGCGCGGCGAACAGCACCGTCATGCCGAGTGCGCGCGCAATGTTGGCAACTGACTGTCCCAGGTTGCCTTCGCCAAATATGCCCAGTGTCGAGCCGTTCAGATCCTTCATGGGATGGGTATGGAAGCAGAACTGTCCGGCTTCCTGCCATTTGCCGTCAACGACATCCCGGGCATAGCCGGCAATGGCACGGCGCAGCGCGAAGATCAGCGCGAAGGTGTGTTCCGGCACGGTGTTGGCGGCGTAGCCGCGCACGTTGGAAACCACGACGCCGTGCTCACGGCAGGCCGGCACATCGATGACATCGAAACCGGTTGCCGCGACAGACACCATTTTCAGGTCCGGCACCTGGGCCAGCGTATCGGCCCGGATCGGCACCTTGTTGGTGATGGCGACCGTCGCTCCCTGCAGCCGTTCGACAATCTTGTCCGCCGGTGTTGCGGCATGTTCGACCCAGTCATGTTCGATATCAGGCCGCACAAGTTCTATTTCCGGTGCAAATGTACCGCGATCCAGGAACACTATTTTTGTCATCTCTAAAGACCCCTGATTTTTCTGTCAGGCACGCTAACGTGACCGGCCTCACAATCGCAAGCCGTGACTTTGCAGGCCTTTCAATTTACGGGCTGGTCAAGCGTCGCATCCACCCCTAGATTGCGCCTCACCTGTCATCAATGAACAATTCAGAGGACATCACCATGGGCACTATCGACGACCGCCTTGCCGAGCTCGGCATTGAAATTCCAACACCGGCAGCACCGGTGGCCAATTACGTCGGCTGGGTTCGCACCGGCAACCTGGTGTTTACAGCCGGCCAGGTGCCGTTGAAGGACGGCGAGTTCATGTATCAGGGTATCGTCGGTGATACGATTTCGGTTGAAGACGCTACGGAAGCGGCAAAACTGTGTGCTATCAATATAATAGCCCAGGTCAAACAAGCCTGTGACGGTGACCTGGATCGGGTCAAACGGGTTGTGAAACTTGTCGGGTTCGTGAACGGCGTGCCGGGCTTTGGCGATCAGCCCAAGATCATCAATGGGGCATCCGACATGATGGTCGACGTGTTTGGTGACAAGGGCAAGCATGCCCGTTCCGCCGTTGGTGCGGGATCCCTGCCGATCAACCTGTCGGTTGAGATCGAGGCTGTTGTAGAGATCGAGTAGAGGTCAGGCGCCTATGTGGCGACCATTCGACCCCGATGGCGACTGGCTGACGCGTGTGGCCATCGCACATCGGGGGCTGCACGATGTCAGAGACGGTATCGAAGAGAATTCGCTGCCGTCTTTCGAAGCGGCCATCCGGCACGGGTTTGCAATCGAACTGGACGTTCAGTTGTCCGGCGATGGCGAGGCCATGGTGTTTCATGATCACAACCTGGACCGGCTCACCAACGAGGCGGGTTCCATCCATGACCGCACGGCGGACGAGCTGAACGCGATCAATTACAGCAACGGCACAGGCACGATTCCAACCCTGGCTCAGGTGCTTGACCTGGTAGCCGGTCGTGTCGGCGTGGTGGTTGAAGTAAAGAGCCGGTGGACAGGAGACACACGGCTGGTGCAACGCACCGCACAATGCCTGTCGTCTTATGGGGGCAGTGCCGCGGTCATGTCATTTGACCCGGTTCAGGTGGCATGGCTGGCCCATGACGCCCCGCACATCCTGCGCGGCATGGTTGCGGATGGCGCAACACAGGACGACTATCCCTGGCTGCCGCTCGCAACACGCCTGTCCCTCAGGCAGTTCCGCCATGCCG
>JBCCVY010000277.1:0-5210 GCA_039194725.1 Pseudomonadota bacterium | reverse complement strand
GCTCCGCCTGATGAAATCGCTTGCCGCGGGACAGTCGATCAATTAGTTTCGGGTTACGGGGTTTTATTGGCCACCCCGTCAGGCATGTCGCCCAAGCGCCGTTCACTCTGTTATGGAGGGAACCCGCACATGGGCGACTTTTTCATTTCCGCTGAAGATCTTTCACACCGGCTGGCACTGGCCGAACCGGTCCGAGTTTTTGACGTGCGCCGGCCTCCGGCCATCGAACCGGGTTCACGATTTCTGCCCGGCAGCCGCTGGCGCAATCATGTTACCGCACTTGACTGGGCCGGCGGTCTGCCGCGTGACCGGCTGATCGTGCTGAACTGCATGCACGGCCACAACGTGTCGCAGATCGCAACTGCCCTGTTGCGGGAGGCAGGTTACAATGCCCGTGCCCTGGCCGGCGGCGTGGACGGCTGGATTGAGGCCGGCCTGCCAACGGTGGCCCAGAGCAGACTGTGTCCCGTGGATGCACAGCCCGGCATCTGGGTCACGCGCATCAGCCCCGGAATTGAGCATGTCGCCTGCTCCTGGCTGATATCCCGCTTCATTGACCCGGATGCCAGCTTCTTTTTCGCCGAAGCGGACTGGGTAAACGACATCGCCCAGGAGCTTTCAGGCATCGCAATCGGCAATTCCGGCGCGGTTGCTGAACATGCCGGCGAGCTTTGCAGTTTTGACACACTGCTGCGCGAGTTTGACCTCAACGATCCCGCACTGGCCCAACTGGCAACCATTGTGCGTGCTGCGCACAGCGACCGGATTGATCCGGCACCGGAAGCCGCCGGCCTGCTGGCCGTCATGCTCGGCAACTCCATTGTCGGCAAAACCGATCACGATGTGCTGCGGCTCGGGTTTCCGGTTTACGATGCGCTCTATGCGCGCCTAAAACTGGCAGGCAGCGGAACCGGCGAACCGTCCGCCGATGGCGGACTGAGAGGCAGCGAACAATGACAGACAAGCCTGCAACTTCTTTCGGTGAGGCCGTGCGTGTGTTTGCACGCATCGGCTGCCTGTCCTTTGGCGGCCCGGCCGGGCAGATTGCCCTGATGCACCGTGAACTGGTGGAACAGCGCCCGTGGCTGAGCGAACAGGATTATCTGCGCGCCCTCAATTTCTGCATGTTGCTGCCCGGACCGGAAGCCATGCAGCTGGCAACCTATGCCGGCTGGCGCCTGCACGGTGTGCGCGGCGGCCTGATGGCCGGCCTGCTGTTTGTGCTGCCAGGCGCCGCCGTCGTGCTGGTGATTTCGGTTCTGTATTCACTGCTCGGCAAGCTGCCGCTGGTTGAAGCCGTCTTCTTCGGCGTCAAGGCCGCGGTGCTGGCCATTGTGCTGGAGGCCCTTCTGAAGGTGTCGCGCCGTGCCCTGAATCTGCCCTGGCACTGGATGATCGCCATTGCGGCGTTCATTGCCCTGTTCGTGTTCAACATACCGTTCCCGGCCGTGATCGCGGTTGCCGGTGTCACCGGCTATGTGATGACCGGGGGAAATCCGCCGGACACGACACTGCAACAGGTCACGCGGGTTCCGCTGGCACAAACCATTCGCACCATAGCGGTCTGGCTGGTGATCTGGTTTGCACCGATCATCGTCGTCGCATTGGCAATCTATCCGGATCATCTGCTGGTATCGCTGGGCCTGTTCTTCTCCAAGCTGGCCGTGGTCACCTTTGGCGGCGCCTATGCCGTGCTGGCATACATGGGTCAGCAGGCGGTTGAAAATCACGGCTGGCTCACTGCGCCGCAAATGGTCGACGGGCTGGGGCTGGCTGAGACCACGCCCGGTCCGCTGATCCTGGTCACCGAGTTCGTGGGGTACATGGCAGGGTTTCGCGCATCCGGGCTGCAGGGCTCGGTAACCGGCGGACTGGCGGCAGCGATGATGGCGCTGTGGGTGACGTTTGCGCCGTGCTTTTTGTGGATATTCGCCGGCGCCCCCTACATTGAACGCCTGGCCAACATGCCACGGCTTTCCGGCGCGCTCGGCGCCATTACCGCTAGCGTGGTCGGCGTGATTGCGAATCTGGCCCTTTGGTTTGGCCTGCATGTTCTATTCGGCGATCTGACGAGGATAGAAACAGGTCCGGTGGCAATGACCTGGCCGGTCTGGTCCAGCGTGAACATCGCCGCAGTCGGGCTGTTCGTGTTGTCATCACTGATGTTGCTGAAACTGCATGCCGGCCTGGCCAAGACACTGATGGTTTGCGCTCTATTGGGTGCGGCCATCGGCCTGATCGGCTGATCGGACGCCGGGCCTGAGCTCACATGTCCAGGACGAAAACGTGCATCAGTATCGCCCGATAGCCGCGGCGCATATTGAACGCCCCGGACACATCGAGAAAGCCGTCGAGACGGGCGATCTGCCTGCCGTTGTTGTCCACCAGCGAAGCATTGCGGATCTGCTCGGGATGAAGGTAGCGGCGCTGCACGCTCGCCCTGTACCCGTCATCCGGGTCATGCAGGATGATCACGTTCCGGTCGGTGGCACCGTTTTCGCTGACACCGAAACCGGCCATGGTCGTCATGTGACCGCCAATGCGCTGAAAATCGCCGGGCCGGTTGCCCTCCTTGAAAAAGCCGACCGAAATCCACACTCCTGCCCCGCGCGCAAACTCCGACCTGACCTTGAACATGTCAGGCGCACCCTTGTGGTTGCGGCTGACATTGCGAAAGCGCCACGGGCTATGCGCCTCAAGCGACGCGCGGTAGCCCGACTTCTTGATGAAAGCCGACAGTCCATCGACAAATTTCTGCAGATTGGTGCCGCCCTTCGGTGCCGTCGACATCAGCCTGTCGCTGCCCAGTTCGGTTGCGACACTGGCTACCTTTTCAATGGTCGTCAGCCCCTGTACCGGCAACAGGTTCTTGTATCCGCGCTGTTCAGCCAGCCAGACCAGCACATTGGCAGTTGCCACCGGCACACAATAGTGCGACCCGCCGCCCGGCAGCTTCAAGCGCCGGTCGGTCTGGGAAAAATCCGGCATTCTGTCCAGACGCGATGTGTCGTATGCGGCCGCGTTCACCTCCCCGGACATGCCGGCAACGGCAATCCAGGTGGCCGCAGCCACCGCGAGAACAACATCTATCATCCGACCGAGAACCATCTTCCTGCAAAATCCCTTCTGGAAATCCTGCATTCAGAATACTGCAACCGTTACCAAGCACTGCTTAATCAGACCGGTAGAATTTTAACTATTGTCCGGGCGCGCGATGCAATTGGATCGAACCTCGCCCTAGTCGCTGACCTGCCAGTCCCAGAACGTGTTGCCACGCTTCTGGTAATGGCGCGACAGCACCATCTTGTGAACCTCCGAGGCGCCGTCCACCAGTCTGGCACAGCGTGCATAGCGGTAGATCCACTCAACCACGCTGTCTTCGGAATATCCTTTCGCACCCATCAGTTGCAGGGCGGTGTCCGCCGCCTGGTGCAGGGTGTCGGCGACCTGAACTTTCGCCATCGACACCTCCCGCTGCGCCTTGTCGCCCTGGTCGATCAGCCACGCCGCATGCATGGTCAGCAGCTTGCCGGTCTGAATTGCTGCTGCCACATCGCCCATCATGATCTGGATGGATTCACGCTCGACCAGCTTGGAGCCAAACGCCTCGCGTTCCGAAACATACTCGTTGGCAATCTCCATACAGCGCTTGGCCATTCCGAGCCAGCGCATGCAGTGGGTCAGCCGGGCCGGGCCGAGTCGCATCTGGGTCAGCCTCAGGCCATCGCCTTCTTCCATCAGCCGGTGGGCCATGGGTATCTCAAGCCCGTCAAACTCCAGTTCGCACACACCGCCATGTTCATCGGGCCCCATGTTGGCAATGCGGCGGACAATGCGCCATCCCGGGTCATCCTTGTGGAACAGAAACGCCGACAGGCCGTTGCGCGGATCATCGGAGGTGCGTGCCATCAGGATGAAGTGAGATGCCACAGCGGCGCCAGAGATATACCATTTGCGTCCGGAGATGATGTAGCGGTCGTTCTTGCGCTCTGCACTGGTCAGCATCATGCCGCCCGGATCGGAGCCGGAACCGGGTGCGGGCTCCGTCATCACGAAGGACGACCGCACATCGCCGTCGATGATGGGCTGCAGCCATCTGTCCTTCAGTTCATCGCTCGCCAGCGCCTTGTTGAGCACTGACATGTTGCCATCGTCCGGTGCCTGGCAGTTCAGCACCACCGGCCCGAATATCGAGCGCGCGGCCTCTTCGTAAAACACCGCCCATTCGGCAACGCGCAATCCCAGCCCGCCGCGTTCGCGCGGCATCTGCGGTGCCCACAATCCCTCCTTGCGGGCTTTCTCGCGCAACGGTTTCAAGAGCGAGAGACGGATGTTCTCAAACTCGTTGTAGTTGCCCTTGTCGTCTTCAAGCGGCAGCACCTCGCCGGCAATGAAGTCGCGCACCCGCAGCCTGAGCTTGTCGAGTTCCGGTGAGATTGTGAAATCCATGATACAGCCTTTCGGGTCTTGAAATTGTACGCGTTCAATCAACCGGCAGAAGGTGCCCGCCGTCGACCACGACCGTACTTCCCGTCATGTAGCCCGACGCCTTGTTGGAAGCCAGCAGCAGCAATGTGCCGTCCAGATCCGACACATCGCCGATGCGGCGCTGGGGAATACGCTTGATCATCGGCGCACTGTCGTCCGATTCAAAGTAGTCCTTGTTGATCTCGGTCAAAATATATCCCGGCGCGATCGCATTGACACGAACATCGTAGCGGGCAAATTCCAGCGCCAGATTGCGTGTCAGTTGCAGCACCGCGCCCTTCGACGCGGCATAGGCGGCAACCGTGCGCGCCGCCCGGAACGACAGGACCGAGGCAATATTGATGATGTTGCCATGCCGGCCCGCATCCTTCATCCTGCACGCCGCCTCCTGGGCTGCAAACCACACCCCGTCAAGATTGACCGACATGACTTTGCGCCAATCCTCGGGCGTTACGTCAAACACCGCCTTGTTGCCGGCGACGCCGGCATTGTTGACCAGTATCGTAACCGTGCCAAACGCGGTTTCAGCGGCATCAAAGGCGCCCGCGATCGCGCTCTGGTCAGAGACATCGAGCTCCACTGCGCAGGCCTTTCCCCCTGCATCCGATATTCTTTCAACAAGCGATGCCAGCCGGTCGGCACGCCGGGCCGCCACCACAACGCTGGCCCCGTGGGCTGCCAGGACTTCGGCAAATCGTTCTCCCAGTCCGGAAGACGCACCG
>JBCCVY010000276.1:0-5220 GCA_039194725.1 Pseudomonadota bacterium | reverse complement strand
GTGATAACTGGATGAGCCGACGCTAGTTGATTCGATTGAATCTGGCCAGCGGAGGTTTCTCAAATGCCGGTTCTTGATGTTGATTTTGTTTGTTGCGTTTAGTGAGTGAGGCATTCCATGCGGTCAAAAGACACGCTTTTGCGCCTGCACCGTTTCCATGTTGAAGAGAAGCGGCGCCAGGTTGGCGACATAGAAATGATGATGGCGGACTTTCGCCGCAAGCAGGACGATCTGGATCAGCAGATTGCTTATGAAGAGCAGAAGACCGGCGTCAGCGACCCTGCAAATTTCAATTATTCGATGACGGCCAAGTCCATTCGCAAGCGGCGGGAAAACCTGCTGGCCACCATTGACGACCTGCAGGCGCAGCTTGACCGCGCCAATGAAGCGGTTGAGGAGGAAGAGTCGGAACTGCGCAAGGTCGAACTGCTGGCCGAAAAGGACGCAAACCACCGCAACGACATCAAGATGATCGGCCGGCCGGCTGAAGGCGCCACCGGCCGCACCAAGCATTAATTCCGGTCATGGCGGGCGAAACCCGCCGGATGGCTCAACCCCGACGGCCCCGGTTCACACATCTCAGTGTGCCGGGGCTGTTGTGTTTTCCACACCCAGGCGATGGGGACGCAACTGGTCGTAGATCGGGCGCGCCAGATCGGCAATGCGGCTCAGGTCGGAATTGAGGTCGGGATAATCGGTCTTCGGATCGGCAAAGCCGGAGGATTTCCAGACCGCATTGTACCAGTGTTTCGCCCACACGCCGTCATAGGGCTTTGGTCCAGGTTCCCAGGACAGCATGGCTGTCTCGAACGGGATGCCAATTTCTTCGCACAGCATATGCAGGCTGGCTTCCGGGCTGGTGAGAACATCCTCGCAATCAATTACGGGCGGCGCCCGACCCAGTTCATCGGCCACCATGTTGAACAGTTCCAGCTGCCGCTCAAAGCCGATATCGGCAAGCGTGACATCCTCGCGCTTGGCGGAATAACTGGCCAGAACCTGTTCCGGGCTGCGAATCAGGAAAACGTTTGAAAGCGCCAGGCACCAGCGCCAGTCCTGGCCCGGCAACATGTGATGGGTCATGTGTTTCTGATAGAACACCGGCGTTGCCGCAGGCGGATTTGCCAGGCAACTGTCGACAACCGCCTCGTAGCCGGATTCACCGGCGGCAACTATCTCGTCGCCGACGGGGTGTGCGATGCCGGTGGTCGACAGATAATGGGCATAGAAGGGCTCATCCCAGACCGTGCAGTCCGACCGGCTGGCAAACGAATACATCATCGCCGTGGAGATGTTGCGCGGACCTGACCACATGGCGATTGTCGTCATTGGTTCGCTCCATGACCTAGCTGGTGACTTTTTTCATGGCGTTTTTGACGGCCTTGTCGTCCGGGGCCAGCTCAGCGGCGCGGAACAGCAGTTCGGCCGCCTTTGTCTTGTGCCCGATATCCATGTGGCATAGGGCCTGGGCCTTGATGAACTCCACATTGTCCGGTTGCTCGGCGGCAAGCTGGTCAAAGATTTTCAGGGCCTCGTCGGCCTGGCCGAGCCGGCCCAATCCGCGGCCTTTATGGTAGCGGGCCTGGACATTGTCCGGGTCCAGATGCAGGGCACCTTCAAGTGCCTTCAGGCCGGCGGCAGGCTGGCCGGCAGATATCTGCAGACTGCCCAGGTTGATCAGGGCCAGCAGGTTTTCCGCGTCCATCATCAGGCATTCCGAATAGGCGCGTTCTGCTTCCTGGGCCTTGCCCTGATTGTGCAGGGTGACAGCCAGCATGAGCCGCAGGTCCGGGTTCTTGGGCCGCAGTTCAACGGCGCGGCGGGCAAGCTTGAGGGCGGCCTCGGGCGTCCTGGACGCGTGCATCTGCTTCATCAGGTCTTCGATTTCCTGTGAGCCGGCACGGGTGCCGCTGCCAGACATTGAGAATTTGTCGGATTTCATCGGTGCTTGGTTTCCTGCGATAGTTGCCGGGGACCCTATCTGTAAGGCGATACGGCTGCAAGATGTCAGGTTGCCTGAAAATGAGAGTGGCGCGACAGTTACCCGTACGGGAACTGCCACGCCACAATACTTCAAAACCTCATCTGCCGGAGCAGGGACTATCAGCTTACGCGATAGTCCTGAATGCGCGTTGTGCGCAGACCCGCCAGACCATGCCGGTCAATGGACCGCTGCCAGCTGAGATATTCCTCAACTGTCAGTTTATACCGCCCGCAGGCCTCTTCGAGGCTGAGTAGGCCACCGCGAACGGCGGCAACAACTTCTGCCTTGCGGCGGATCACCCAACGATGGGTGCCCGGCGGCGGCAGATCAGCAATCGTGAGGGGACTGCCATCCGGACCGATGACGTAATTGATACGGGAACGCAACTGACCTGAATTACTCACTGACTTCACCTGATACGCTGGTACTAACTGCAGATGAATGTAGCGGGTTGGCGTTTATAAAGGTCTAATCAGATACCAACAATTAGCAAACAAACCGGTTAAACTGGATCAAAACGAAACAGTCCGGCAGCATGGTCGTGTGAGGGCCGGAGAAAAGAAAACTGTTGCAGCAGGCCGTCTGCTGACCATATCTAGGGCCAGGACCAACGGGGTCTGGCCCCAAGGCCTGACCTGAGGGTCGTGAAGCGGCAGTTTGCCAACCGCAGTGCTGCATCGACTGCGGCTCAGTCAACCACCGAGGCACGATGACGATCGACGAAACGACAATTGAGCGAGTGCGCGATTCCATCGGGCTTGATCCGGATGGGGGCCGCACCCTTGTGGTTGCCGCAATGTCGGGCGGTGTGGATTCAACGGTTGTCGCCGGACTGTTGAAGGCGGCCGGCTATGGCGTCGCCGGCATTACACTGCAGCTCTACGATCACGGCGAAGCGGTGCGCCGAAAGGGTGCTTGTTGCGCCGGACAGGATATTCATGATGCCCGCAACGCGGCTGCTGCGCTGGATATCCCGCACTATGTGCTGGACTTTGAAAGCCGCTTCAAGGATGCCGTGATTGAGGAATTTGCCGATGCCTACGTGCGCGGCGAAACACCAATTCCGTGCGTGACCTGCAATCAGACGGTCAAGTTTGCCGATCTGCTGACCCGCGCCAGGGCGCTGGGGGCAGCGTGCCTGGCCACCGGTCATTACATTCGCTCGGTCGCCCGTGGCGACGGGACCGGTTCACGTGACCTGCGCACGCCCGAGGACATGAACCGGGACCAGAGCTATTTCCTGTTTCAGACGACGCAGGCGCAGGCCGACTACCTGCGCTTTCCGCTGGGTTCGTTCACCAAGGACGAGACACGCGACATGGCGCGTGCCATGGGGCTGTCACTGGCCGACAAGCCGGACAGCCAGGACATCTGCTTCGTCCCGGACGGCAATTATGTTTCCGTCATCGAGCGGTTGCGGCCACAGGCCGGAGAGCCGGGCGACATCGTGCACGAGGACGGCCGTGTGCTCGGCCGTCACAACGGCATCATTCATTTCACCATCGGCCAGCGCCGCGGCATCGGTGTCGCCGCCAGTGAACCGCTTTATGTGACCGGCCTTGAGCCGGCAACAGCACGGGTGATTGTCGGCCCCAGGGACGCGCTGGCCCGGCGCGTCATCCGGCTTCGCGATGTCAACTGGCTCGGATCTCCGACAGCGGGCAGGGGCGACATGCCGGAACCGGTGTTCGTGAAGATCCGCTCGACCCGGCCCGCCGTGGCGGCCCGCCTGGGCACCGGCGAGGCCGGCGAGGTCCAGGTGGTGCTGGATGAGCCGGACTTCGGGATTTCGGCTGGCCAGGCCTGCGTTTTCTATGAAGCGCAGGGCCAGGACGCCCGCGTGCTTGGCGGCGGCTATATTGCCGGCACACTTCGCTAGTACCGTTGTCACAGGCCAATTGCCGGTGGTTCGCGAACCTGCCAACTAGTGACATTTGACTGAATATATGACATCCCGGTTCAATGGTTGACAAAAGTAATCACAAGGATCTGCCGAAGAAGGACGTGGCTGCCGCCTGGGCGGTGCACGCCTTCACGGCGTCCGGCATCGTGCTCGGCTTTCTGGCGCTGGTTGCCATACTGGAAGGCGACCGGATAGCGGCTTTCCTGTGGCTGGGCCTTGCCCTGTTTGTCGACGGCATTGACGGCACCCTGGCCCGGCGCGCCCGGGTGAGCGAGGTGACGCCGCAGTTCGACGGGGCGACGCTGGACAATGTGATCGATTATTTCACCTATGTCGTGGTGCCGGCGATGATGGTGTACTGGTTCGACCTGGTGCCGGCAGGCTGGGAAACCGCGACGGCAGCCGGCATCATGGCGGTGTCCTTGTACACCTTCGCCAATGCGGGCATGAAGACGTCGGACTATTATTTCGCCGGTTTTCCGGCCCTGTGGAACCTGGTGGTGCTGTATTTCCATATCATGCAGACCGACCCGTGGGTCAACCTGACGGTGATCGCGATTTGCGGCGTGCTGACCTTCGTGCCGTGGAAATACGTGCATCCGTTGCGGGTGCGCGACTGGCGCGCCTTCACGATCCCGATGACGATCCTGTGGGGCGGCACCACGCTGCGGCTGCTGATCGTGTCCAAGGATGACACGGCGCTGGACGCGTCGCCGATCATTTTCTGGCTGTGGGTGGCCTCGTCCGCGTATTTTCTGGTCATCTGCGTGTTGCGCTCGGTGCGCCCTGAAGCCGATGAGGCCGAGGAATAGCCGGGCATCCAGACGGCAAAGCGTGAGCAGTGCTTGACTTGCAAGGCTTACGCCTATTATACCGCGCATGTCCTTGCCGGACGCATCCGAACAGGTGCCTCCGGTACCGGTTCAAAATACTTGCAGACCACACGTTTTCGCGCAAGGAACCGGCATATTGGGGCGGGGTAGCTCAGGTGGTTAGAGCAGCGGAATCATAATCCGCGTGTCGGGGGTTCAAGTCCCTCTCCCGCTACCAAAATTTCCTAAATAACGTCGAAACCTAGGCTTGTTAGAGCTTTCGTGCGGCGGGTCGGGTTTTTCGTCGGTAGCACCAAGGGTAACAGCAGTACATCAGTCGCCTCGTTGCTTGATCAATACGATCCAAAAAGCAATGATTACGAAGGAATAATATTCGGGAATGCCTACTTCGAGCGGATCGATTCACCACGAAACAAAAGGGCCACCAGTAGAATGGCCCTTTCCAAATTGCACTGTCGCAACGTGTCAAGCCGCTCGCGCTCTCAAAGCCTCCTTATGTG
>JBCCVY010000275.1:0-5244 GCA_039194725.1 Pseudomonadota bacterium | reverse complement strand
TTGTTGGAGATCGCCATCAGGATGGCCCCTCTGGTGCGCGACTGGATGTTCTCTTCCGTGACCCCTTCCGTCGTGCCTTCGAACATCGGTGCCAGCGAACTCAAAAAGCCCGTGACAGGTTCGGAGATCGGCACCACATCGTATCTGACCCCCAGCGCCTTGGCACAGGCTTCGGCATCTTCGAGACTGTCAGAAGACGTGTATTCATAAGGCAGCATGACGCAGTGCACCCTGTCCGCGCCCAGTGCGTCGACCGCCATGGCCGCAACCACGGCGGAGTCTATGCCGCCTGACAATCCCAACACGACACCTTCAAACCGGTTCTTGCGCACATAGTCACGTGTGCCCAGCACGCAGGCATGCCAGATCTCTTCGTAGCCCAGCAGCTGCCGGGCAGTGTCAGCTCTGGCACACACCCAACCGTCGGGCCCGCGCGACCATTCCGTCAGCAAGGTCGCTTCTTCGAATTCCGGCATCTGGCAGGCCAGTTCGCGGTCAGCATTGAGGACAAACGAAGCGCCGTCGAACACCAGCTCATCCTGACCGCCCACCTGGTTGACATAGATCATTGGCAGGTTGGTTTCGGTGACCCGCGCCACCACCAGGTTGAGCCGGACGTCCTGCTTGTCACGCTCAAACGGAGACCCGTTCGGGACTATCAGCAGTTCTGCCCCGGTTTCCTCAAGCGTTTCGCAGGTTTCTTCGGTCCATATATCCTCGCAAATCGGCACCCCTATGCGCACGCCGCGGAAATTGACCGGTCCCGGTGCAGGACCTGCGTCAAACACCCGCTTTTCGTCGAACACGCCATAATTGGGCAGGTCGTATTTGAACCGTATTGCATCCACCTTGCCGTCTTCCAGCAGGATGGCAGCATTGTAGAGTTTGCCGTTCTCGGCCCACGGCGATGTTATCAGCATGGCCGGCGCACCATCTGCCGTCAGGCCCGCCAGGCCTTCCACTGCCTTCTGGCAGGCCTCGACGAACGCCGGCTTCAGCACCAGGTCTTCCGGCGGGTAGCCGGAGATGAACAGTTCCGTGAACACCAGCAGGTCAGCACCTGCTTTCACCGCCTCGCCATGGGTGGTGCGAGCGCGTTCTGCATTGGCTTCAACCGCACCAACCGTGGGGTTAAGTTGAGCCAGCATGATTTTGAGGTTATCGGCCATGCCGCTCTCTTAGACGCATCGCGCGCCGCCATCAATGATTGCTTTAGAATTCCTCGGTAAAATCCCAGGGATTAGTATTACCCTGTCGGGACAGTGGGCATTGCGCGGGGCGGGGCACTTCTGTTTCGAAGGTTAATGGAACGATCCCGGTGGGGAGGCTCGCCTTGTGGCGCTGACTGCAGGTCAAAAACAACGGGCTGTTGCATCCTCGGACGCTGAACTTCTGCAGGTCACGTTGAACAATGTGGCGTGCGGCGTCGCGTCTGTCCGCGCTGACGGCAGTGTGATCACCAGCAACAGCGTGTTTTACGACATGCTGCGCCGCGCCGGCCTGTTGAAGCTTGAGTTCATCAGCCGCAAGCGCGAAGAACTTGTCGCCCTGTCCCTTTACGACATCTCTCCCAAGCTTAGTGAGCGCCCGACCGAGGTCGCAGGGCTGACCGGTTGCGCATTTGAGCTCAACTACATCGATATTCACGATCAGCTGGGCGGCACGTTGATCTTGATGAACGACGTCACCTCGCGACGGCGCAATGAGCAGGCAATGCAAGCCGTCCTTACGCAGAAGGAGACGATGGAGCAGGCCAGAACCACGTTTGTGTCGCAGGTTGCGCATCATTTCCGCACCCCGCTCAATGTGATCCTCGGCTATGTGGACATTCTGTCCGGCAATGAAGGCGTGGAAATTGATGCCAGGACACGTACCTCGTATCTCGGTTTCATCCGCGAGTCGGCGAAAGCCTTGCTGCTGAACATGAATGAGATGATGGAAATCATCCGATTGCAGCGAAACGAGCAGCCGGTCGAGCTTGAAGTCCGCGAACTGCGAACGCTGATGACCGGCGCCATAGACGAAATACAGTCTGTACTCGCCGCCGAGGACGTGGAACTGGACGCAGCTGCCATGCTGGATGTCGTTGGAACCGCTTGCGTCCGCATGGATGCCCGCCTTGCCAAGCGGGCCATTGCCAGCCTGCTGCGTACGTCGGCCGTGCTCGGCGGAGCTGGCAGCCACTTGAAGTTGACCGGGCGAACTGTCGTGCCCAACGGCCTGATTTTGTTCGTGGAGTTTGAAGTCGGCCGAACCGACGTGGCATCCATTCTTGACAGTATCCACAGCGGCGAACCGGTGAAGGAAATCAGCCTGACAGGCAATGCCAGCGGTTACGGACTGGCTCTGGCCGCCATGCTGTTGCGGGTGTGCGAGATCGATGTCTCCGCAACCGCAGTGGGCGAGCGTGGCGTATGCATTGAAATCGGGTTCTCCACCTCAGGCTGACCTCTGCCCGATGCCTTCATCCTGACAGTGTCTGACCGCCAGTCCACAATGTGGAAACCCGACTCTGCTTGATCGCGCTGCCGTGCAATGTTTCTGGTACTTGGTATACCACGGACCAGGCGCCTCGTTGCCCACACAAGGCCGGTCCGAAGCGAAAAGGCTTGTAACAAAGCATGGCAGCTCGTCTGAAACTCAAGCCGGTCGGCACCAATTTCAGCTTAAAGGAGCACATATACGATGTGCTCAAAGATGCCATCAGCAGCATGAACCTGTATGACGCAGACGCCAATTTGCGCCTTGATGAACGCGCGCTGGCAGAGCAGTTGGGTATTTCCAGGACGCCGGTTCGCGAAGCGCTGACCAGACTGGAGCAGGAGGGCTTCGTCGAAGTTCAGCCACGCCGCGGTGTTTTCATACGCCGCAAGAGCCTCGATGAGGTGCTCGACATGATCCTCGTATGGGCGTCACTAGAGAGCATGGCCGCGCGCATGGCAGCAGAGCATGCCAGCGACCGCGAGATCCAGTCGCTGCGCAAGGCGTTGCCCAAGCAAAAGGGTGAAACAGAGTTGCGCGCCCATCTGCACGAATACTCGGAAGCCAACATTGCTTTCCACTTGAGAATCCTGGAGTTGTCCGGCAGTCCGATGCTGCTCGACATTGCCAAGGGACTGTTCCTGCACATGCGGTCCATTCGCGAACGGGCCATGGCCGAAGGTGACCGCATCACCCGGTCGGTGGTTGATCACATGAACATCATCGAGGCCATTGAAGACCGCAATGCGGAGCTCGCCTCGATGCTGGTCCGCGAACACACCATGCGGCTGCATGGGCATGTCCGCAAGAACTGGAATACCTTTTCCGGCGCTGAAGAAGGCGCAGGCTGAACCACGCAATGCGGCCTGATCGGCAGGCCGGCTGATACAACGATGCACCAGGGAGCCAGTAACAAATGAGTACGATGACAGCAACGCCGACCTCGACTGCAGAAGACACTCTCAAGGCCAAGACCAAGGATGGCACGGTCATCTCAGGCGGGCATCTGGTTGCAAAGGCGCTCAAGGCAGAAGGGGTCGATACAATCTTCACCCTGTGCGGCGGCCACATCATCGATATCTATGACGGCTGCATTGATGAGGGCATCCGCATTGTCGATGTGCGTCACGAACAAGTCGCCGCTCATGCTGCAGACGGTTATGCCAGGCAGACCGGCAAGCTCGGCTGTGTCGTCACCACCGCAGGTCCGGGCTGCACCAATGCGGTGACCGGTGTAGCAACCGCCTTCAGGTCGGAAAGTCCGATCCTGCACATCGGCGGCCAGTCGTCGCTGACCCAGCACAAGATGGGCTCGCTGCAGGATCTGCCGCACGTCGACATGATGGCGCCGATTACCAAGTTCTCTGCCGGCGTGTTGTCGACCGAGCGCGTTGCCGACATGATCGCCATGGCGGCGCGAGAAAGCTTCAACGGCGCCTATGGTCCATCCTACCTGGAAATTCCCCGCGACATTCTTGATGCGGAAATACCGGTCGACAAGGCAATTGTTCCGACGCCGGGCAAGTATCGCGGTTCGGTCCGCTCAATCGGGGATCCGGCCGACATCGAGAAGCTCGCCGACATTCTGGTGAAGGCGAAGCGGCCGGCGGTTCTGTTCGGCCAGCAGGTATGGGCGGCCCAGGGCCACAACGAGGCGATCTCGCTGGTGCGGGCGCTCGACATTCCCGCCTACCTGAACGGGGCCAGCCGCGGCATGCTGCACCCGAAAGACCCGCATGGCTTTGACCGCACCCGGTCGATGGCCTTCAAGGACGCCGATGTCATCTTAATTGTCGGCACGCCATTCGACTTCCGCATGGGCTATGGCAAACGTATTTCCAAGGACGCCACGCTGGTGCAGATCGACATGGGCTACAACACCGTTGGCAAGAACCGCGACGTGGATCTTGGCCTGTGCGGCGATCCGGGAGCCATCCTGGCGGCCGTGGAGCAGGCCGCGTCCGGACGCATCGACAAGTCTGCCCAGGAGGAGCGCAAGGAATGGATGGCCAAGCTGCGCGCGGCAGAAGCCGTCGCGCTCGAGAAACTGATGCCGCTGTTCACGTCAGACCGCAATCCGATCCATCCCTATCGCCTGGCCTGGGAAATCAACGAGTTCCTCGGCGAAGACACCATCTACATCGGCGATGGCGGCGACATTGTCACGATTTCAGCGCAGGCCGTGCGGCCTCGCGGTCCGGGCCAGTGGATGGATCCGGGCGCGCTCGGATCGCTTGGTGTCGGCACCGGGTTTGCCATGGCGGCAAAGCTGGCCAATCCGGACAAGGAAGTCATGTGCCTGTATGGCGATGGCTCGTTCGGCATGACCGCATTTGACATGGAGACCTCGCAACGCTTCGGCGCGCCGTACCTGGCCGTCGTCGGCAACAATTCGCACATGAACCAGATCCGCTATGGACAGATCGCCAAGTACGGCGAACAGCGCGGCAATGTCGGCAACAAGCTCGGCGATATCCCGTTCTCCATGTTCGGCGAGATGATTGGCGGCTATGGCGAGGAGGTGCGTGAGGCATCGGAGATCCAGCCGGCCCTGCAGCGGGCCCGGGAAGCCATTGCCAAGACCGGCAAGTGCGCGGTCGTCAACGTGTGGGTCGACCCGGACGAATATGCACCGGGCACCAAAGCCCAGACCATGTACAAGTGAGCGGCGGAAAACAAACAGATACAGTGAAGCGGATCACACATTCAGCATTGCGGGTTGATCAACCAAAACGCTGAATGATCCAGACGGGAGGATAAAAT
>JBCCVY010000274.1:0-5247 GCA_039194725.1 Pseudomonadota bacterium | reverse complement strand
GTTCTGGTGGGCAAGCTTGGCTGGCTGACCCTGATCGAGGGGGGACGTGGCGCGGAGACGGTTCGGTTCGATGCAAAGGTCCGCATTCCGCGACCTGACATAACCGACCGGCACGGCAATGTCCTGGCAACCGACATTCCGGTGTCGTCGCTATATGCCGATCCAGCCAAGATGATCGATGTGGATGAGGCGGTTGAGCTGCTCACCGGCGCATTGCCGGAGCTGAATGCGCAGGCCCTGCGCCGCAAGCTGGACAAGCGCCGGCGGCGCTTTGTCTGGATCAAGCGCGAGGTTTCTCCCGGCCAGCGTGAACTGATCCACAATATGGGCATTCCCGGCGTCGGCTTCCGGGCCGAGACCCGACGGGTTTACCCGATGGGCCGGCTGGCATCGCATGTGTTGGGCTCCGTAGACGTGGATTCGCGCGGAATTGCCGGACTGGAGAAGTTTCTCGACGATCAGGGAGCGCTTTACACAGCCTCTCTGGCGGAGACTGAACGTGTTGCCAGCATGCCGGCGCAGACCTCGATTGACGTGCGTATTCAGCATGCGGTCACCGACGAACTGGCCAAGTCGATCACCAAGTTCAGCGCCAAGGCAGCGGCCGGCATCGTGCTCAGGTCGGACACCGGTGAGGTGCTGTCGCTGGTGTCGCTGCCGGACTACAGTCCCAACAATCCCAAGGATGCGCTCAAGGCTGAGAACGTCAATCGCGTGACAGCCGGGGTGTTCGAACTCGGATCGATCGTCAAGGCGGTCACCTTCGCCATGGCGCTTGACGCCGGTACCGCCACTCTCAGCTCACGCTATGATGCGCGTCACCCGCTTGTCATAGGCCGGGCCCGTATCAACGACTTCCATGCCAAGCGGCGCATCCTGAGCGTGCCGGAAATCTTCATGTTTTCGTCAAACATCGGGACCGGGAAAATGGCACTCGATGTCGGCCTGGAAGGCCATCAGGCTTTCCTGCGCAAGATGGGCTTTTTCGATCGTTTGACGACCGAACTGCCTGAAGCCGCCAAGCCTCTGCTGCCGAAAAAATGGGGTAAGCTGGTAACGGTCACGGCCTCATTTGGTCACGGATTTGCCGTACAACCGTTGCAGGGTGCCACAGTCGCAGCAGCATTGCTGAATGGCGGAAAGCTGATACCGCCCACGTTGCTGCGCCGCGATGCAGAAACTGCCGAGGCCCTTGCTCAACAAGTGATTAAACCGTCCACCAGCGCGGAGATGCGCTATTTGTTCAAGCTTAACGTAGACAAAGGTACTGCCGGCAAGGCTGGAGTGCCGGGCTTTCGGGTTGGCGGCAAGACGGGCACCGCGGAAAAAGTGGTCAACGGGCGGTATTCCAAGAACCACCGGCTGAACTCCTTTGTCGGCGCATTTCCCATGGACGATCCCAAATTCATTATTCTGGTGATGCTTGACGAACCAAAACCGCTGCCGGAGACCCACGGCTATGCGACATCCGGCTGGAATGCAGTGCCGACTGCAGGCAAGATCATTGCGCGGATTGCACCACTTCTGAGTGTTGTGCCGAAGTTTGATGAAACCTCGGCGGGCAAACTGAAAAAATACAAAAAACGGGTGCTGAAGGAGCGCAAGAAGGCGGATGCGCAGGCGAACCTCGCGGGAGCGGGCCAATGAACATGACATTGTCCCACCTGCTGCACTCGATTGCCGAGATGCCCGACGGCGCCGGAGATGTCAGGGTTGCCGGACTGAGCAGTGACAGCCGCCTGATCAAGAAGGGCGAGGTGTTCGCCGCACTTGCCGGTGTGGAGGCTGACGGTGCAAGTTTTGTCCAAAGCGCGATTGAAAAGGGCGCCGTGGCAATTGTTGCCGATCGTGGGGCGAAGTTGCCGGACAATCTGCCGGTGCCGGTTGTGAAGTGTGACAACCCGCGTCTCCTTTTCGCCCTGATGGCGGCCCGGTTTTATGCCCGTCAGCCAGAGGTCATGGTGGCGGTCACCGGCACCAACGGCAAAACATCGGTGGCGTCTTTTGTGCGCCAGATCTGGACCGTGCTGGGATTGTCGGCCGCCAGCATCGGCACTGTCGGCATTGTGTCTCCGCGTGGCGCCCGCAAGCTGGTTCACACGACACCTGACCCAGTCGAGATTCATGCCGCGCTTGCGGAATTGTCAACCCAGCAGGTCAGTCATGTTGCCGTGGAGGCATCGAGCCACGGCCTGGCGCAATACCGGCTGCACGGCGTGAGGTTTGCCGCGGCCGGGTTCACCAACCTGACCCGCGATCACCTGGATTATCACAAGACCTTTGAGGCCTATCTCGATGCAAAAATGATGTTGTTTGAGGAGGTCCTCAACGAAGGGGCTGCGGCCATCGTGAATTCCGACATGCCCGAGGCAAAAGATGTCATGGCGCGCTGCACTGCCCGGGGGCTGGTGGTGTCCAGTGTCGGGCGCAGCGGCAACAGCTTGAAGCTGGTATCGGCCACGCCGCAGGGTTTTGGCCAGTTGCTCGAAATTGCGGGGCAGGAGGGCGAGTACAGCATTTACCTGCCGCTGGTCGGAGGTTTTCAGGCGGAGAATGCGCTGATGGCCGTTGCGCTGGTGGTTGCCGCCGGCGGTTCGGAACCGCACGCCTTGAGGGCTCTTGAGCAACTGCAGGGCGCTTCCGGGAGGCTGGAACTGGTGGCGACGACACCTGCAGGTGCGCCGGTGTTTGTCGACTTTGCCCATACGCCCGACGCCTTGGAGCACGTGCTGAAGGCATTGCGACCCTATGCATCCGGCAAACTGCACGTGGTGTTCGGGGCCGGCGGCGACCGTGATCCGGGCAAGCGGCCCGAGATGGGCGAGGTCGTGGCAAAACATGCCGATGTGGCGATTGTGACAGATGACAACCCGCGCACCGAAGACCCGGGCCTGATACGCGCCGCAATAATGGCTGCGTGTCCGGACGGGATCGAGATCGGCGACCGGGCGCAGGCCATTCAGCACGGTGTTGACAGCCTGGCCACCGGTGATGTTCTGGTCGTCGCCGGCAAGGGGCATGAGACGGGTCAGACCGTCGGCAAGAAGGTCATTCCGTTTTCAGACCAGGAAGCTGTGCTGGCCAGTGTGTCGGGGAGGGTCGCCAATGGCTGATCAGCCCCTGTGGACGATCGCTGAGGTGATCGAGGCCACCGGCGGTGGCCTGGAAGGCGACGTTGTGCAAGCGCTGAACGGCGTTGCGATCGACAGCCGCGCCATTGATCCCGGAGACATCTTCGTCGCCATCAAGGGCGAGCGCATCGATGGGCATGAGTACGCGGCCAATGCGCTCGAGGCCGGTGCCGGGCTTGCCATCGTGTCGCGGCCGGACGATGCCATGCGGCGGGCGGGTCCGGTGCTTGTGGTTGATGACGCACTGGCAGCCCTTGAAATGCTGGGACGGGCGGCCCGCTCGCGAAGCAAGGCCCATGTCATCGCTGTTACCGGCTCAGTCGGCAAGACAACCACCAAGGATGCGCTCAACACAGCGCTCTCCTCCTGCGGGGAGACCCATGCTTCGGTCTCTTCGTTCAACAACCAGTGGGGCGTGCCGCTGACCCTGGCAAGGTTTTCGCGCACGGCGCAGTTTGGCGTGTTCGAGGTCGGCATGAACCATGCCGGGGAGATTGAAACGCTGATTGACATGGTGCGTCCGCATACGGCCATCGTCACTGCCATCGCGGAAAGCCACCTTGGGCATTTCGCGTCGCTGACCGGCATTGCCCGGGCCAAGGCCGAAATCTTCACCGGTGTCGTCGCCGGCGGCGTGGCGATCATCAATCATGACACCGAGTTTTTCGATTTGCTGCGCGATGCTGCGGGTGAACAGGGAATCGCCGATATTCGCAGCTTCGGCGAAAAGGACAGCTCTGACATCGCTCTGAAGCGGGTCAACCTGCACGATACGTGTTCATGCGTGACGGCGGATGTAAGGGGACAGGAAGTCACCTACAAGCTTGGCGCTCCGGGCAGGCATGTGGTTGCCAACTCGCTTGCCGTTCTGGCCGCCTGTGAAGCAGCAGGCGCGGATCTGGCCAAATGCGCGCTGGCACTGGCGCGCATCAGGCCGCCGTCGGGGCGCGGCGTGCGCCACACCCTCAATTCCGACGGTTTTGAAGTGACGCTTATCGATGAAAGCTACAACGCAAATCCTGCATCGATGCGTGCCGCGCTTGAAATGCTGGGCGCTTCACAACCGGCCGGGAGGGGACGGCGGATTGCCGTTCTCGGCGACATGCTGGAGCTTGGCGAACATTCCGACCGCCTGCATGGCGAGTTGGCCGAACCGGTGCAGGCAGCGGATGTTGATCAGGTGTTTACCTGCGGTCCGGCCATGAACGTTCTGTGGAACAAGCTGCCGACCGCAGCGCGTGGCGCGCATGCGCCCTCATCACAGGACCTGATTGCACCGTTGCTTGAAGCCATACAGGCCAACGACGTCATTATGATAAAGGGCTCGCTGGGATCTCGCATGGCCCCGATTGTCGAGGCTATCACCAAACAATACGGGGGCACATCCGGAGACTGAACCTCCGGAGAGACACTGTCATGTTCTACTATCTATCTCTCGAGCTGAGCGACACGATTTCCGGGTTCAACGTGTTTCGCTACATCACCTTCAGGACCGGCGGTGCGCTGATGACGTCGCTGTTCCTGGTGTTCATGTTCGGGCCGTGGCTGATCTCCAACCTGCGGGTCAAACAGGGCAGGGGGCAGCCGATCCGGGAAGATGGTCCGGCCCGCCATATCATCGAGAAGCAGGGCACGCCCACCATGGGTGGCCTGATGATCCTGGCCGGCATCGTGGTCTCGACATTGCTGTGGGCCGACCTGAACAATCTGTATGTGTGGTCGGTGCTGGTCGTCACGCTGGGCTTCGGTGCGATCGGTTTTTACGATGACTATCTGAAAGTCACCCGTGCCGCGGTTGGCGGTTTTTCGGGCCGCATGCGGCTGGCGCTGGAATTTGTCATCGCCGGGTTTGCGGTCTGGATGTTCACGGTGTTGGGTGACGACAAGCTGTCGAACGCACTGGCGCTGCCGTTCCTGAAAGACACCTTGATCCAGCTTGGTGCGGTGTTCGTGCTATTTGGCATGGTGGTGGTCGTGGGCGCCGGCAATGCGGTCAACCTGACCGACGGGCTTGATGGCCTGGCCATCGTGCCGGTGATGATTGCCGCTGCCAGCTTTGGCGTCATCGTGTACCTCGCCGGTAACGTTAAATTCGCCGACTACCTGCAGATCCACT
>JBCCVY010000273.1:0-5254 GCA_039194725.1 Pseudomonadota bacterium | reverse complement strand
CCGCAGATCAAACGCGTGAGCAGCAGTGTGTTTATGAACCAAGCGAAAATGTACCAGAAGCTCGGGAGAATTTGCGAAGCCATAACGCCCATCCAGACATGGATCTCATTGGATCCAGCCAACCGCGATACGCCGCAACCCAACCGGACGATCGCCAGGTACGAAGAGGAGGGCGATTGCGGTCGAAGCTATACGTCAGGATCCGCAAAGATAAGGCAGCGAAACTCCAAGTCCGTCGTGGTCGGGGTAAAAGTGAACGGTGTTTCAGGCAAATTCCTGCTGGACACAGGCGCAAGCTATGTTTCGGTCAATAAGCGCTTTGCAGAACGCGCGAAACTGCAAACTTCCGGCGGCAGCAGGGTCATGCTACGCACTGCCAACGGCATCGTGCACGGCAGGGTCACGGTTGCTGATACAGTCTCTGTTCAAAATGCCAAAGCAAGTCAGGTCACTGTAGTCACCCTGGAGGGCTCGGAAGACCAACTCGGAAAACAGCTTGACGGACTTCTGGGCCTGTCATTCCTGGCGCGATTCGATCTGAGTTTCGCTAAAGGCGTGTGGACGTTAAGTCCCCGTTCAAAAAGCTGATACAAGCAGAACCCGCAGCGCATTGCCCGGGCGTTCCTCACCCACCGGCAGATGCGCGAAAAGGCCGTGCTGCAGCGAATCAAGTCAGGCAAGCGGACCATCATGGGCGTGGTGAAGAAAGTCTATGCCGGCGTCGATGCCAAGCTTCATGCGGCAGCCGCCTTGTCGACGCTGGCCCATGTGGAGCATCTGATCGAACAGAACCTGGTCAGGGCGCACGGGGAACTTTCGCTGGACACCGACTATGAGGCGGTTCGATAGTGCGCTGGGCGGACCATATCAGTCTCACACCACCGTCACCCGAGCGCGGGCTGGGGTCCAATGCGACAATGAACACGGGTGTGGGTTGAGGGATGGATTCCAGCCTTCGCTGGAATGACAATTTTCAAACCCCCTCCAAGCCACATGATCCCGGTGCCTCAAGCCGTCGGCGCCACCCAGTCCTTCAGTTGCTTCCTGAGCGTCAACCTGGAGATCTTGCCGGTGGCGGTTTGGGGGATCTCATCCACGAAGATGACTTCCACCGTGCATAGCTTTGAAATGCGAAGGCGAGATTTGGAACCTGGCTTCGAAGGCGGCACGAAAGCCGCTCTCTGAGAGGAACCCGACCTGGGAAGGGACGGCCTTTACAGGCGCTCCGGCCTCCAGCAGTTGCTTTGCCCTTGCGAGACGCTGCTGCTCAAGAAACCTTGACGGGGTGATGCCAATGGCGGCCGTGAAATTCCGATAAAATGATCGCTCCGACATGCCGGCAACCGTTGCCATGTCAGGCACCCCAATCGACCTCTCCAAATTCTCGTCGATCCAGGCAAGAAGATCGCCAAACCTGTCGCTGACTGCGGACTGCGCCTCCAGAACGGAACTGAACTGGGCCTGTGTTCCGGGCCGATGAGCGTAGACAACCAGCCGTTTGGCGACCCGGCTCATGACGGCACGGCCGAGGTCTTCCTCGACGATTGCCAGGGCCATGTCGATGCCGCTGGAGATGCCCGCTGACGACCAGAGCCGGTCATCGCGGACATAGAGGCGATCCACTTCGACATTCGCTTCCGGATACAACGCTTTCAACCCATCGGCATCGCGCCAGTGTGTGGTGACCGAACGCCCGTTGAGGAGACCTGCCGCCGCCACTATGAAGGCACCGGTACACACCGATCCATAGCGGCCCGCACTGCCTTCTGCCTGCTTCATGAACGCCAACAGGCCGGTATCCGCCTGAGCCGTTGAGTTGGCCGCTTCGTCAGCTCCCATCACCAGAACCGTGTGACGGCCTGTCAGACGTATTCCGGCGCAGGCCTCGGTCTGGACGACGATGCCGGAATTGCAGGCGATCCCACCACCACGGGTTGACACCAGCGTGATGCGATAAGCGCCACCGCCAGACACCTTGTCAGCCATGTTGAACACGCTTGCCGGCCCAGACATGTCAAGCAGCTCAAAGCCATCATAGACGACAAGTACTATGTCACATCGAGTCTCCATTGGCAGAACATAGTTGTTTTTTGTCATTTCTGCCAGATCGAAAAGAGATTACCTGTACCTCATGATCGAAACAACGAGTGAGGCAAGTTGGTGAACCTGAAACACAGCATTCGAACAGCGTCCGTCCGGGACCAGGAATCCATCGTCGAAACCATTACGCTGGGCTTTGCTTCCGATCCGATCGCACGCTGGATCTGGCCTGAGGCGAGTCTCTATCTCAAGATGATGCCCGACTTCGTTAAGGCCTTTGGCGGCAAGGCTCTCGAACACAACACCGCGCAGGTTGAAGAAGGACATAAGGCAGCTGCCCTGTGGCTGCCTCCCGGTACCGAGCCGGATGGTGAGGTGATCGATCGCATCTTTGGGGAGACAGTGCGGAGCGGAATCGCCGAGGATGTGGCAGACATGTTTGCACAGATGAATGCGTGTCATCCTTCTGCAGAGGCGTGCTGGTACTTGCCGATGATTGCGACCGATCCTGCATTTGTCGGGCAAGGGGTCGGATCGGTGCTGCTGAAGCGCGGACTGCAACGATGCGACAAGGCCGGTGAGATTGCCTATTTGGAATCGTCGAATCCAAGAAACATTTCACTCTATCTGCGTCATGGCTTCGAACAGATCGGCGAGATTCAGACCGGCTCATCGCCAAAGGTGTTTCCGATGATCCGGCAGCCGTTCGCCGGTGCGCCGAACCAAAACCACACATACTGAAGGATCTGAACATGCTGCAATTGAGACAAAGCTGCGAGCACTGCGACAAGGACCTGCCACCTGCCGCGCGCGACGCCATGATCTGCAGCTTCGAATGTACGTTCTGTGCGGCTTGTGTCGAGTTGCTGTTCGAAAATGTCTGCCCGAACTGTGGCGGTGGATTTCAGCGTCGCCCTGCAAGGCCGTCACAACCCCACCGACCACCGTGGCATCTGGGCGAACACCCGGCTCGAGCAGACCGCGTGCACGCACCGAAGGACCTTGCAGAGATACGGGAGCTCCAGCGCCGTGTTAAGGACATCGATCCCTATGCGAGATAGATGCTCTTTAGGACAGACCCACCACCCGTTCCCGGACGGCAGCGGGCAACCGATGCGAGGTATCGCACAGAACCTGGTCCGCGCGCGCTCGGCGTTGTCGCTGGAGACAGAGTATGAGGCTGTCAGTTGGGGTGTGAAGGGGCGACGCCTGCCACCAATTGTCATCCTTGGGCCTCGTCCCAAGGATCCAGCCGTGTCAACACGCGGCAACCGCTGCGTGGATGCTCGGTACAAGACCGAGCATGACACAGAGGAATAGGGCAACGGTGATAGTGGATCAGGCCGTCGGCAGCACGTAATCCTTCAGTTGCTCCCTGAGCGTCAGCTTGGAGATCTTGCCGGTGGCGGTGTGGGGGATCTCATCCACGAAGATGACATCGTCCGGCATGGCCCATTTTGCCGTCTTGTCCTTCATGTGCTCGAGCACGGCCTCGCGGCTGACCTCGGCGCCGTCCTTCTTCACGATCACCAGGATCGGGCGCTCGTCCCATTTCGGGTGCGGCATGCCGATGGCCGCGGCTTCGGCAACGCCAGGACAACCGACGGCGGCATTTTCCAGGTCGATGGATGAGATCCATTCGCCGCCGGACTTGATCACGTCCTTCGAGCGGTCGGTGATCTGCATGTAGCCGTATTCATCCAGTGTCGACACGTCGCCGGTGTCGAACCAGCCGTCCTTATCGAACACTTCCGCACCGTCGCCTTTGGCATAGCTCTTCGCAATGCAAGGGCCGCGCACCTTCAGGCGGCCGAACGTGGTGCCGTCATGGGGCAGGTCGTTGCCTTCATCATCGGTGATCTTCATCTCGATGGTGTATGCCGGCCGGCCCTGCTTCAGCTTGATCTGCCACCATTCATCATCACTGAGATGGTCCAGCCCGGCGCGGCGGGTGCCGAGCGATCCCAGCGGGCTCATCTCGGTCATGCCCCAGGCATGGATCACCTGCGTGTCATATTTGTCCTCAAACGCCTTCATCATGGATTCGGGACAGGCCGCGCCGCCGATCACCACCCGTTGCAGGTCCGGCAGTTTCAGGTCCGGATTCTTTTCCAGGTACTGCAGCAGCATCAGCCAGACGGTCGGCACGGCTGCCGTTGCGGTGACCTTCTCGGTGTGCAGCAGTTCGTAGATCGCCTCACCGTCCATGCGCGCGCCAGGCATGACCATCTTGGCGCCCGCCATCGGCACCGAAAACGCCAGCGACCAGGCATTGGCATGGAACATCGGCACCACCGGCATCCACACGTCAGTGCTTGCCATGCACAAGGCGTCACCTCCGCCGCTGGCCATGGCGTGCAGGACGTTGGAGCGGTGCGAGTACATGACGCCCTTGGGATTGCCTGTGGTGCCGGAGGTGTAGCACATGCCGCATGCGGTGTTTTCGTCAAACGACGGCCACGCCATGTCACGGTCGCCTTCGCCAATGAGCTCTTCGTAGCACACGACATTTTTCAGTGTCGTGCTTTCCGGCATGTGTGCGCCATCGGTCATGATGACGAAGCCCTTCACATTGGGCAGCTTGTCCTGCACGGCTTCGAGTATGGGCACGAAAGTCAGGTCAATGAAGATCCACTTGCCTTCGCCGTGGTTGATCACATAGATGAGCTGATCGGCAAACAGCCGCGGGTTCAGGGTGTGCACGACACACCCCAGCCCCATCAGGCCATACCAGGTCTCCAGGTGCCGGTAGCCATTCCACGACATGGTGCACACCACGTCGCCGAGCTTCAGACCCAACCTGCCTTGGGCCGCAGAGGCCAGCGCCCGGGCGCGGTGATCCAGCTCGCGGTAGGTTGTTCTCGAGATATCTCCCTCGACACGGCGTGACACGATTTCACGGTCTCCGTGCCATCTCGAGGCGTGGTCAAGAATAGTGTGAACCAGCAATGGCCAGTCCTGCATCAAACCCTGCATGGGCGTCCCTCACATATGGTCAAGTTTTCTTATTGGCAATGAATACTACTTCTTTAGCTGCGCGGATCAATCGGCAGCAGATTGTGGTGGCCGAGAATGTCCTGCAGCAGCTTGCCGCCGGCCAGTGCCTGACCGTCACACCCGGGCCGGGCGACAATCTGGATACCGACTGGCAGGTCTTCTCCGGTGAACCCGGCCGGTATGCTCAATGCGGGTGAACAGATATTGGTGAAGGCAT
>JBCCVY010000272.1:0-5258 GCA_039194725.1 Pseudomonadota bacterium | reverse complement strand
CTTGCGATAGCCGGGCCGCTTGGCCACCACGGTCCGGTTGCGGGCCGCTTGCCGTGACCAGCCAGTTGACGACCTCGACCTGCATGCCATCCAGCTTCAGGCCATACTGCCGCTCATACTCGGCCTCGAACAGTTTGCGGATTCCGGCAGCATCCTGCTTGTGGCGCGGGTCATCCGGCAGATCGATATGAACCTCCGTCTGCTGTCCCAGATAGCGCAGCTCAATTGCGAACTCGAACCTGTAGTCAGCTTCGTTGATGCCCGACTCCGCGAGAGCCTTGCTGCCTTCCTCGATCATACTGTCGAGCAGGTCACCGACCGTTTGCCAGTCGAGATCATCGAGATTGGCCACCATGCTGCGGATCAGGTCGATCTGAACCGGGGTTACCAGCGTGCCGAAGGCGGACAGCACACTGGCCATCGGCGGGTAGATCACCTTGCTGCTGTCGATCAGGTCGGCAACCATGCACGCGTGCACAGGCCCGGCCCCGCCGAAAGCCAGCATCGGCAAACCGCGATAGTCTATGCCGCGATCGGTTGCGTGGGTGCGGGTGGCCGCCGCCATCTGTTCGCACACCACCTCGAACACTCCCCATGCCGCCTGCTCGGGGCTCAATCCCAGTTCATCCCCGAGCCGGGCGAGCGCCTGTGCAGCACCGTCACGATCCAGCTTCATGTCGCCGCCGAGGAAATTGCTGGCATCAATGATACCCAGCACCACGTCGGCGTCTGTGACACACGGGGCCGTGCCGCCGCGGCCGTAGCACACCGGGCCCGGCATTGAGCCGGCGCTTTGCGGGCCGACTTTCAGCAGCCCGAGATCGTTGACCGATGCGATTGAACCACCGCCGGCCCCGATCTCGATCATGTCGATCGACGGCACCGTAATCGGCATGCCGCTGCCCGGTTTGAACCTGTAGCTGCGGTCAACTTCGAACGTTCCGGTAATCAGCGGCTCACCTTGCCGGATCAGGCACGCCTTGGCTGTCGTGCCGCCCATGTCGAACGAGATCAGGTCGGGAATGTCGAATATCCGCGAGAAGTAACAGGCCACCAGCGCGCCTGCGGCAGGTCCGGATTCGATCATCCTCACCGGCATCCCGCCGGCCCGTTCCGCACCGAGCACACCACCGTTTGACAGCATGATCAGCGGGTGCTGGGAAAACCCCCGCTGCCCCAGCTGTTCAATCAGCGCTCCGAGATAGGGCCGGGTGATCGGCACCGCATAGGCGTTGATGGCGGCAGTCGAGGTTCTCGGATACTCCCGCATCTGAGGTGCGACTTCGCTGGACAGAGAGATGTAGAGATCGGGCGCAACCGCCGCGAACACATTGCGTACGGTCTCTTCATTGGCCCCGTTGCGATACGAGTTCAGCAGGCTCACCGCAACCGACACGATACCGGCTTCCAGGCATTGTTCGGCAATCTTGCGGACTTCATCCTCATCCACCCTCTTGCCGACACTGCTGTCAGCATAGGTGCGCTCATCCACGGTGAAGGTTCGCTCTGAGGGTATCAGCGGATCGGCAAACTCGATTTGCGGATCATACATTTCAAAGCGGTGCTCATCACGGATATAGAGGATGTCGCGAAAGCCCTTTGTCAGCACCAGTGCCGTGGGCGGGCCTTTGCGTTCTATCAGCGCATTGGTCACAACTGTCGTGGCATGCACTACGACGTCATTTACATCACCAGGGCCAACGCCCGCCCTGCCGAGCACCAAGTCAACGCCGGTGAAGAAGCCGTCGAGCAGATTGTCATGCGTGGTAAGTGTCTTGTCGACAAAGCTCTGGCCGTCCGACCCCAGCAGGACCGCGTCGGTGAACGTACCACCGATGTCGATGGCTAGTGCATAGTGAGTCATTCAGGATACTCCGTACATCCAAGACTGGTAGAGATTGCCCGCGCGGCCGCGCAGACCTCGCGAATCTGTCCGGCATCCGGTTCAGGACGAATATTCTGCACCGAACCCGCTATGGTGATGGTGGCGGCAAAACTGTTGGCAACATCGAATATCGGCGCCGACAGGGCATTGACGCCAGGCAGAGTCTCTTCCGGGGCCACGGCCCAGACACGCTGTTTTGCCTCGGCTACCTGCTCGCGCAAAACAGTTTCATCGGTATTGGTGGATCCGGTCAGCCGGGGCATCGGCTGGCCGGTAACTGCCTCCCAGTAGTGCGGTTTGCCGAAGGCCAGCGCCAGCTTGCCCTGGGCCGAGGCATGGAACCCAAGCAGGGCGCCGGGCTTGGTGACGATCTGTACCGGCGAGTCAACCCGCACAATGTCCACCACACGCATGCCAAGCGCTTCAGGTATCGACAGTGTCGTCGTTTGCTCGAGCGTGTCACGCAGCCGCACCATGACTGGCCTTGCCACGCTGGTAAGTTGCGTGCCGTCGGCCACAGCCTGGCCGAGATGAAACAGTTTCAGTGTCAGCCTGTAGCGATCATCGGTATCATCCTGGACCACGTATCCAAGCTGAACCAGCGTTTGCAGAAAGCGATAGACTCTGGCCTTGGGCATATCCAGGCGCCTGGCAATATCTGTCAGCCGCATGCTCTCGCTGACTTTCGACATTTCTTCAATAATCAGGAATGCCACCTGGGTTGACTGGTTCTGGGACTTGTCGAGAGGTGTGCTCATGTCAGGTCGACCCTCCGAAAACCTTAGGCAGTAACAAGGTCAGCTGCGGCACAAAAGCCACCAGCAGTAATACGAAAACACAGATGGCAATCGGCGGCAGGGCTGCGCGGCTCACCTTCTCAAGTGATACCCGCCCGATGGTCGATACGATAAACAGGCAAAGTCCGACAGGCGGCGTCACCATGCCGATCATCAGGTTGAGCACCACCATGACCCCAAATTGCACCGGGTCCACATCGAGCATCGGAAACACCTGGTTGAGGATCGGCATGGCCAGCACCAGCGCTGCCAGCGGTTCTAGGAACAAGCCCAGGACAAGCAGGATGACGTTGAGCAGCAAAAGCAGCAGTATCGGAGACTGGGTAACCGACATCAGCGCTTCCGCGATTTGCGCCGGAATGTTTTCAATGCTCATCAGGAACGACGTCATGCTCGCCATCGCAACCACCAGCATGACCCCGGCCGACATGGTGGCGGCTTCGTAAAACGACTGCCGTATGCGCTGAAAATCCAATGTGCGGTACAGGAACAGGCCGATTACCAGAGCATAGGTGGCAGCAACAGCAGCCGCTTCGGTCGGAGTGAAGATGCCCGACTTGATGCCGCCGACGATGATGAACGGCAACATCAGTGCCGGCAGGGCCTTCCACAGCAGACCACGCCTTTCATCTGCCGGAACAACCGGCGGCAATGGATGGTCTTCCACCCGTGCCTTGTACAGGGCGTAGGCGATCAGCAGCGCACACAACAACAGCGCAGGAAAGATGCCGGCCATAAACAGGTCACCGATCGAAGTGCCGGTGAGCACACCATACAGGATCAGTGCGAGTGAAGGCGGGATAAGCGGCCCCAGCAACGACCCCACCGCGGTGAGAGCCGCAGCATACTCGACGCGGTAGCCGTCCCGCTTCATTGCCGGGATCATCACACTGCCCAGCGCAGATGCCTCGGCAGTTGCCGCCCCGCTGACACCGGAAAACATCAGGCTGGCAACCAGGTTCACCGCCGCCAGTCCGCCTTTTATCTGGCCGACGATCACTTGGGCGAACCTGACAATGTACTGGGTCAGTTGCGCGGAGTTCATCAGATTGCCAGCCAAGATGAAGAAAGGAATTGTGAGCAGCACGAAATTGTCGATGCCGGTAATCATCTTCTGTGGAAACGCCAGCAGCAGCATCAGTTTACCGGTGAAAACCAGGTAAGTGAGCGATGCCAGGCCGAGACAAATGGCAACCGGGATACCCAGCAGCAGGAACAGGCAGAAGCAGACAAGGTACAAGGTCATGCAGGCCCGCCCCCATACCGGTTGTGATAGTCCGACAATGACATGGTGCCCCTGGACGCATGCACACAGGCAATCGCCTCCGACACGATGCGAACGCCCAGAAGGCCCATCCCTACGGGCAGTACAGCATAGACCCAAAACATCGCCGGAACCGGAACAGCGGCCTCACCGAACAGATCACTGAAAATGAAACGAAGTGCCGGCACCGGCTGCGAACCGGCTATCGAGGCGTATTTGAAACCGTAGTAGACGAGCAGGAAACACAGCCCGGCCGCCAGAATATTGCCGACTACGGCGACCACGAAACCAGCCCGTCTGGGCAGGGCATACAAGGCAATGCGCACGGAAGCGATCTCTCCGCGCTCATAAGCGAACATCAGCGCCAGCATCGACATCCAGATCAGCAGATAGCGGCAGATTTCCTCGGCCCAGATCAGGGAGTTGTTGAAACCATACCGCATCACGACCTGGGCCATCATGATGGCAAGCAGCAAGCCGACCATCACGACCAACAGCGTCTTCAGCAGCTCTTGCCACAATGTCTGCAGTCTGTCCAAGCTCACGATGGATGTGCTCCTGTGTCTGCGGTTGGTGTCACTGGCTTGGGTAAGCCGTCTCCGTCCGGTCCGGACATCGGCCCGGACCGCCTGGCTTGTCACTATACGATCGTTTGCCTAGCTGAAGTCGGCTTCCTGATATTCAGTCAGGTGCTTGTAGTCATCACGAATGGGTGCGAAGACATCCAGGTTGAGCGCTACTTCATCCCCCATGGCTTCGCCGCAGTGTACGACATCGGGCGGAATTCTGACCACTTCACCGGCACCTGCCTCCACAGTTTCATCGCCGATTTCAAACCTGATCCTGCCCGACACAACATATGCCAGTTGCTCAAACGGATGGGAGTGCGGGCGCTTTTCCATGCCCGGTTCCAGCCAATTCATCACCATCAGGGCATTGTCGCCGCGGAAAGCCGTTCTTGAAACACCGGGACGCACTACCTCCTTCGGCAGCGTGTCCCATCTATATACATTGACGTTTCCTGGCATCCTATTCTGCCTCAAGTGCGGATTTGATTTTTGCGATCAATGGCGACTTCCCGACCCAGCTGTCGACAACCGGAGCCGTCTTGCCCTGCATGGCGCCGAGATCATCCAGTTTGCCGATCTCAACGCCCTTGCCTTCCAGGAACTTCACCGTGTCGGCTTCCTGGGACGCCGCGAGCGAGTAGGCTTCTGCGGTTGCTTCCTTGCCTGCGGCCTCTATTGCAGCCTTGGTGGCGTCGTCGAATGAGTTCCATGTGGTACCGGCAAAGATGATGACACCCGGCCAG
>JBCCVY010000271.1:0-5311 GCA_039194725.1 Pseudomonadota bacterium | reverse complement strand
GTTGGCCAGCTCACCAAGGTCTATGTCCTTGTTGTGGATCACCAGGCCGTTGATGGTGATGCCGCGCGCCATGGCGGCATCACGCGCAGCCTCGGACCGGCGCGCATCGCTGGATCCGTCGCCTGAAATGTCGATGACCCGGCGCGCGCCGAGATAGTCGTTTGCCTCAATGGCATTGACAGAATATCCGATGGCGCCGGCGATGTCGGTGAGACCCCTGATCGCGCGCGGCGATGCGGCAATCTTGGCCGACAGGTCCGCCGCCGTGCGCCCGTCACGCACCAGATGCCAGTCAACAGCCGTGGCCTGACGGGCTTCACCGGCCCACTGAACCAGGGTGACAGCGACGCCCTGGGTGCCGGCAAAGCGGATGGCGGCAACCACATCGGGATGCAGAAAGGCTTCCGCCAGGCCCTGAGACTGCAGGGCGAACTCGCGCGCATCCACGCTGGTCGAAGTGTCGACTGCGAGCACCAGCTCAAGGTCAACCGGCTGCAGGCTTTGTGCGCCCGCGCCTGGCGACAACAACACCCAGAACAGGAGACCGGCGAGGCGTCGGGCCGGCATCAGATGACCGGAGCGGAAAACTGGCCTGCCTTGCGGAAACGATACAGATATTCCGGTACGATCGCCTCGATCGGTTCCGGCTTGATGCCGAGGCCTTCCAGCGTGCGGCCTTCGGCAACAGCGGCATCAGACACCACGTTGTCCGATTTCAGCAGGCTGACCTGGTCCGACGTCAGCACCGGATTGGGCAGCAGGCCAAGAACGGTGCCCATGATGCGGGCGACGGCAAACGGGATCGGCAGCAGCAGGCGCTTGCGACCGGTGACCTCGATCACGTACTCCAGAAGCTCCCGGAAACTGCGCTGGGCAGGCCCGCCAAGCTCCCAGGTTTTTCCGCCGCCATTGCCGGTTGCAACCAGTTTGGCGATCGCTTCGGCAACGTCACCGACAAACACCGGTTGGAACTTGGTTTCGCCACCGCCAATCAGGGGCAGAACCGGGGAGAAGCGGGCCATGCCGGCGAACTGGTTGAAGAAATTGTCCTCGGGACCGAACACGATTGACGGCCTGATGATGGTGGCGCCGGGAAACTCCTCACCTGCCGCGTCTTCGCCTTCCGCCTTGGTGCGCGCATATTCGGATACCGAGTCCGCGTCGGCACCGATGGCCGACATCTGGATGAACTGCGCCGCGCCGGCGTTGTTCGCTGCACGCGCCGCAACCCGGGCGCCATTTGCGTGCAGGGCAGAAAAGGTCTGGCCGCCGGATGAAAACAACACACCGACCAGGTTGATGACCACATCCGATCCGGCACACGCTGCCTGCACCGATTCCGGGTAGCGCAGATTTGCCTGCACCGGCATGATCTGGCCGGGCGTGCCCAGCGGTTGCACATGTCCGGCCAGGTCGGGACGGCGAACCGCGACCCGGATGCGGTGACCCTGGCGCGCCAGGGCGCGGGTGATATGACGGCCCAGAAAACCGGATCCACCAATGATCGTCACGAGTTTTGAAGATGCGGTCATGTCGGTTCAATTCGCCCTTGAAACAGATACCAGTTGCGCGGTGGCGCCAATGTTCGGATGGGTGGGTTTTAACGCTCAGCCGCAGGCATTTAAAGACCCTTGATGCCACAACCTGAATTACATGATGACACACTTATTGGGCCCGTGCTCGGGAATTGCGCAACAGGCCGGTTGACAAGCCGTATTGGCTGCAACTATGAGTGCGCCTGCCTGATGGCATTCGGTTTCATCGAATGCCGCTTTTGGGCCCAGGTGGCGGAATTGGTAGACGCGCTAGCTTCAGGTGCTAGTTTCCGTAAGGAAGTGGAAGTTCGAGTCTTCTCCTGGGCACCAATATACCGGATTTTCTTTCCCTCCAGATGTGATTTTGGAACTGATTGGATTGCTTCCGGTGACAATGCCTGCAGAAGCTGCTCGCCCAGTCACCTCGGTGTTACTCGATTTCTGGACCTGACACTGCTATTCCTTCGCACCTGATTGCTGGATGGTTAAGCGAGAGCCATCGGCGTGTTTGTGTGTTGATTTGTGATGGGACTTGCTTATGGATTCCGAGATGAGCCTCAGAATTCACACGGCGCGGCGCAGGCTAAGCAATCATAATCTGTCATGGAAAGAGGTTGAAACCGCTGTTGACAACATCCTGACGGCCACGTCCGACAGTCTCGGCATCGATCACAACTGGACCTTCAACTACCATTACTACGCCTTGCGGGTCGCGCCGACTATCGTGATCAAGGCAAAGCATCGCGATCTGCCGCACGCCGTGGCGGTGAAATACCTGCATCCGACCGGGGATGGCGGCACAACCGCTGCCCAGTCGGAATTTGCGACGCTGAGCGACCTGCACAGCAAACTCGGACCGGAGCACTGCTCCATTGTCACCAAGCCGTTTGCCGCCACCCGGCAAGGTTATGCCTGCGAGTGGGTTCACCTGCCCAGCATGAAGACAATTTTGCTGACCGGCGCCCTTTCCGCAACCCGGCGACACAAATGCATCGAGGCGGCTGCGGCCAAGTTGCGGCTGATCCACAACGCCGTCAGCGTCAAGTCCGGACCGCTGGATACAAATGTTCAGGTCCAGCGCTTGCAAGACGCAGGCGGCTACAGCCAGGCTTGGCTGTCGGCGATCGAAACGTTCGCTGCGCTATCTCAGAAACTTGACGGCCGGACTGCACCGCATGGCCCGGTCCATGCGGATTTCACGCCGGGGAACATCCTTCTTGGTCCGCAACGGTGCGTGATTTTCGACTTTGGACGTCATCACGACAATGGCCCGACCTACTCCGACATGATGTATTTCCTAGTGTACGTCATGGCCTATTGTACGTTTGGATCAAGCAAGGCGCTGCAGACCAGGATTGATCTGGACATTGACACATTCATGAGCGCTTACGGAGATCACTGCGCCCATGACCGGATGATGATGCATTACTTCTATCTGGCCCATCTCCTTTACAGATGGGGCAGACATGAGGCAAAGAGCCAGCAAGCCGGCCGCCATTTCCACCTCAGGGCCTATGACAGATTTTCCGCCAAACGGGTGGCCCAGCTATCTGCCGATGTCATGCGCCGCTGGTTTTGATCCACCGCCCGCAGCGTCGCCGCCGACAGGTCCGTAGCAGGTGCAGGCTACCGCACTGTTGCTGAAAACGGTTGACTGACAGGCGTCCGGACAAATTCCCCTGGCGGGACCAGATGTTACAACCACTCAAACAAGAACAAGGAACCCTGTTTCATGACCAGCACGCTCAACGGAAAAGCCGCCATTGTCACTGGAGCCAGCCGCGGCATTGGTGCGGCTGCCGCCAAACAACTTGCAGCCGAGGGAGTCTCGGTGCTTCTGGCGGCACGCACCTCAACTGACATCGACGAAGTGGTAAACGAGATTCGCAGCAATGGCGGCATCGCGCAGACCATCACCTGCGACGTGAGCGACTACGCGCAGGTTGCCGCCATGGTGGCAAAATGCAAAGCCGAGTTCGGCCGGGTCGACATTCTGGTCAACAATGCCGGGCTTATCGACCCGATTTCGCGGCTTGCCGACGCCGATCCCGAGCAGTGGGCGATAGTGGCCGATGTAAACTTCAAGGGTGTGTTTTACGGTCTCAGGGCGGCGATCCCCGAGATGGAGGCACAAGGCAGCGGCACCATCATCAACATCTCGTCAGGCGCGGCCTACGGGCCCATGGAGGGCTGGAGCCACTATTGCTCGTCCAAGGCCGCCGCCTTGATGCTGACGCGGTGCGCGGACAAGGAATATGCCGGCAAGGGCATCCGCGTCACCGGCCTGAGCCCAGGCACCGTGGCAACCGACATGCAGGTGTCGATCAAGGCATCGGGCATCAACCCGGTGAGCCAGCTGGACCCGTCGGTTCACATTCCCGCCGACTGGGTCGGCAAGGCGGTCGTGTGGCTGTGCAAGGACGGCGCAGACGAGTTCGCCGGCCGGGATTTTTCCCTGAAGAGTGACGAAGGCCGCGCCAAGGTTGGCCTGCCGGCCAGCTGACGCCGGCACGGGACGGGTTGCCGGCTGGTGTTGCCAATGTGGCGACCTGTGTTATAGCCCATTGGGAAATCGCGTTCAGGCAAACAAGGCAAGACACAAGCAATGGCAGTCAGAATTCATCAGGGCGACCTGCCCGAGGGACTGGATTTCGGATCGAGCGTGGCCGTTGATACCGAGACCATGGGACTGCATGCCCATCGCGACAAGCTGTGCGTGGTGCAGTTGTCCGCCGGTGACGACGATGCTCACCTGGTGCAGCTTGACCGCAAAACCTATCACGCGCCACGGCTGAAAGCGCTGATGGAGGATGCCAGCGTCACCAAGATCTTCCACTATGCGCGTTTTGACGTGGGCATGCTGAAAGCCTACCTGGATGTGGACACAGCACCCCTGTACTGCACCAAGATCGCGTCACGGCTGGCCCGCACCTACACCGACAGGCATGGCCTGAAGGACCTGGTGCGCGAAATGCTGGGCATTGAGATGTCAAAGCAGCAGCAAAGCTCCGACTGGGGCACGCCGGTGCTGTCGGACGCCCAGAAGCAGTACGCGGCGCTCGATGTGATATACCTGCACGAACTCAAGGTCCGGCTGGACCAGATGCTGCGCCGCGAGGACCGCATGGAGCTTGCGCAGGCATGTTTTGACTTCCTGCCGATGCGGGCGCGGCTTGATCTTGCCGGCTGGCCGGACGAAGACATTTTTGCCCATTCGTGAGGCAGAGCCGGTTGCGCCCGCCTTTATTCGGCAAGATTTGCGGGGCAAAACCCATGGCAGTCCCTGGTCACCCGGTATGTTCCGGATGACAGGGGGAGAAAACGGCAGTGATACCTAGATCAAGACCAAAGATCAGACGCAGGCGGCGCGGGCCGGCCATCATGGTGTGGCTGTTCATGTTCGCGGCCGCGGGCGTGTTCGGCGTGTTCATGATCCAGGCGTCCGGTTTCGATATCGAGACGGTAACCAGTTCAGAACCGGCTGCACCGGTGGCAACGCCGAAACAAGCGTCCGAGCAGGAGAGATTTGCCGTCCAGGGTTCCGAAGTTGCCGGCTTCGACAATGATCAGCAGCCCTACAAGATCGCCGCGCTGGAAGCCAACCAGGACAAGGAACAGCCCAATCTGGTGCACATGCGGCAGGTCACCGGCCTGCTCAGGCGCACTGACGGCCGCGCCATGGACGTGACCGCCAACAACGGCCTGTTCAACAGCAAGGACAAGTCCCTGCTGCTGTCGGGAGATGTCTCGATCAAGCTGGCGGACACGTTCACCGC